>JBMFGW010000050.1:0-26519 GCA_049977145.1 Phycisphaerae bacterium | reverse complement strand
GCAGATGAAAACGGTAAGCCTCGCACCTCATGTAACCCATCCAAAATGGAATTATACGATTATCGGAAAAAATGCCAAAACCTAACGTTTATTTTGTCACAGGCCCTAAGCACCGCGGCAGTTTCCACGGGCTTATTCAAATAACCTTTCATGACGTTACGTCCGCGAATCCAAAGCTCACCATCTTGGTGCGGTCCCAGTGGCTTTTCCGCTTCATCCACAATGCGCAATTCAACATTGGGCAACGGCTTGCCAACACTGCCGGGCTTGTGCGCCCACGGCACACAAAAGCTGACCATGGGCGAGGTTTCCGTTAAACCGAACCCCTCCAGCAGATCAATGCCAAAATCGGTTTTATATTTTTCCAATAACCCCAGCGGCAATGGTTCGCCGCCACTGATGGCATACATGACACTCGACAGCGCGGCGCGGGAAACACTTTTACAATTTGCCAGTAGCGCATACATAGTGGGCACCGCCACCAGCACTTGTATTTTATGCTTGCGAATCAGTTCCAGCGTGGCAAGCGGACTGAAGCGGGCCTGATAAACCACACGGCAACCCAAACTCAGTGGAACTAAAAAACCCGCCATGAGTCCGAGGGCGTGAAACATCGGCAACACTCCAAGAAAGGTCATCTGGCGGTTGAACTGCGCATGGGCAATGGCATCGGCGGCGTTGGAATTTAAATTATCATTGGTCAGCATGACCCCCTTGGAAGAGCCGCTGGTGCCACTGGTGTACAAAATCACAGCCAGATCATCGGGTTTGCGCCCCGGCAGACGACGCGGCCAAGGGATTTTTTTGAAGGACAAATCCTCCATGAACACGACCTGAAATTCGGCCGCTTTCAGAGCTTGCGAGAGTTCGGCAAAATAATGAATTGTGACAATTGTTTTCAGACCGGCGTCGCGGCAAATATCGATAAGTTCCGGCGGGCGCAAAAGATAATTCAACGGCACCGCCACCCGTTCGGACCAACGCCCTCCCCCGAAGGCCACGGCAAAGGCACTGCTTTGCGGTAATAGTAACCCAATGCGCTCCTGATCTCCGGCCAGCTTATCAAGATGCCCGGCCATAAGGTTACTGCCATGGCGCAGTTGCCCGAAGGTCAGCGTCCGTCGATCATCAATCATGGCTATTTCACGGGGCCGGGATTTACCGATTTCGATAACTTGTTCCAGCAGCATCCTGCACCTTCAACCGAAAAATATCAGCGGGTCCGGCTATATTTTTTGGTAACGCCAACCCGCAATGAAAGGTGCACGCGGCGGATAAACCGCTTCCATCCTGCCCGCAGGATATTGCGGTAACCATTCCAGCCACCACACCATAGCGGAGAGTTTAGTGCTATTAATCCGGAAACGGAAGTCGCTTTTCCAATTTTTGACGACACTCGGCAGCGGTTGACGTTTGCGGGATCAAGCATTATTCTGCAACAGATAATTTGTAGAAAAGTTATAGAATTGGAATCACTTTATGAAAAAGAAAAAAATCAAGAAGAAGTACGGCAAAAAAAAATACGGCAAATGCAGTTAGATACCCGGTACCGCGGGACACCGCAGCTTACCAATACATCTTTTTCATCCTGAATATGCAGTGGAACTTAAGTTTTTGCGGCAAATGGAAGGTCTGTTATTCCACATTGAAATAGCGGGCTTCGGGATGGTGGACGATTATGGCGGAAGTGGATTGTTCCGGTTGGATCATCCAGTTCTCCGATAACGTGCAGCCGATACGCATGGGGTCTAACAACTCAAATAATGCTGTTTCATCCTGAATATTGGGGCAGGCGGGGTAGCCGAAACTATAGCGACAACCTTGAAAATGGCAGGCGAAAATATCGCGCATTGTTGCGCCGTCTTTATCCGCAATGCGCAATTCCTGCCGCACACGTTTGTGCCACATTTCCGCCAGCGCTTCAGCAATCTGCACGCCGATACCGTGAATATAAAGATATTCGGTAAAGTCACCCTGTTCAAAAAGCTGCTTCTCAAACGGTGCCACATCTGGCCCGGCGGTTACGCACTGCATGGCCAGAACATCCATTTCACCTGACTCCACCGGGCGGAAAAAATCCGACAGGCACCAGCGTTTGCGGCCCATTTGTCGCGGAAAATGGAAGCGTAAGCGTTCGGTTTTTTTATCCTCGGCATACACGATCAGATCATTCTTATCCGCCTGAACCCAAAAGTAGCCGTACACCACCTGCGGGTGCAGCAGGTTCATATCCCGACATTTCTGCTTAATGCGATTGTAAATCGGGCGAACATGACTTTCCGTCCATTTGCGGAATTCATCGCGCGGCATTGCGCCGCTTTTGAACTGCCATTGGCCCCGGAACAGCGCCACTTCATCAATGTAGGGAAATACCGCATCGACCGGAATATCTTTCACCACGCGCGATCCGTAGAAAGGTAACGCCGGCACAGCCACATCACGGCGTATGCCGGAAGTTACAAAATCAGCAGTGCTGATGCCGGTGTTTTCCGCCTCCGGAGCCGGCGTCGCAACTGTCACGCCGCCTTTGCATCGTAACTCCGCCCGGTCCGGGGATTCTCCGGTTTGAACAAGCATCTTCGCGATTTTTCCGGTTGCCACATGATCCATGACGCGCAACCCTTCAAACGCATCTTTGCCGTAAAACAACGGCCCTTTATAAATATCCCGCAAATCCTTTTCCACATAATCGCGCGTCAGCGCTGCGCCGCCGAGAATCACGGGTATATCAATGCCCAGCCGATTAAGTTCCTGCAAATCATCGCGCATCACCAGTGTTGACTTCACCAGCAGGCCGGAAAGACCTATGATCTGAGCATCGTGTTCTTGGGCCGCCTGAATGATATTGGCAATCGGCTGCTTGATGCCGAGGTTATAAACCGTGTAGCCATTGTTGGATAAAATAATATCCACTAGATTCTTACCAATATCGTGCACGTCCCCTTTAACTGTGGCCAGCACCATTCTTCCACGGCTTTGCCCTTCACTCTTGGGCATAAAGGGTTGCAGATAAGCTACCGCCGTTTTCATGACTTCCGCGCTCTGGAGCACAAACGGCAACTGCATCTGCCCGCTGCCAAACAAATCGCCCACCACTTTCATTCCCGCCAGAAGATGATCATTGATAATGTCCAGCGGTGCGTATTTGGCCATGGCTTCATCAAGGTGCTGCGGTAGTTTCTGTTTATCGCCGTCAATAATGTGCCGACGCAGTTTTTCCTCCAGCGGCAGTTGCTCTGTGGCTTGTGCCACTTTGGCCGGGGCACCCAGATTCGTCAGCAGTTGCAGCGGTTTGTAATCTTCCCGCTGCCGGTCATAAATAAGATCCAGCGCCCATTGGTAATGCTCAGATTCAATTTTATTCTGCGGCAAAATTTTACTGGCATGAACAATGGCACTCGTCAGCCCCGCTTTAACGCATTCATTAAAAAACGCGCTATTTAATACCAATCGGGCATAGGGCTTTAAACCAAACGAAACATTGGAAAGCCCCAGCGTGGTATGACAATTGGGCAATTGCTCACTGATGCGCCGGATGCCTTCAATGGTCTCCAAGGCCAGCCGCCGAACTTCCTCTTGCCCCGTGACAATCGGGAATATCAGCGGGTCAAAATAGATATCCGTTTCCTCAAGGCCATATTTATTTACCAGCAGATCATAAAGCCGTTTGGCAATTTCAATTTTGCGATCAGCCGTTTTGGCCATGGCTTCAATTTTGTCTTCGTCAATGGTCCCGGCCACCACCGCGGCACCGTAGCGTTTGAGCAACGCCGCCATGCGGGCGAGTTTTTCTTCGCCATCTTCCAAATTAATTGAATTGACAATGCACTTGCCCGGTGCAGCCTGCAATCCGGTTTCAATGACATCCAACTGTGTGGAATCAATCATCAGCGGGGCGGTGACTTCTTTGGCGAATCGGCGGACAATATCCGTCATGTCCGGCACACCATTGCGGCCTACATAATCCACGCACACATCGACAACATGCGAGCCTTCTTTAACCTGTTCGCGCCCGATGGCAACCAATGTATCCCAGTCGCCCGCCAGCAGGCAATCACGGAATTTCTTGGAGCCGTTGGTATTGGTGCGCTCGCCGATGATGAGAATGGAATTATCCTGCCGGGCGTCCACCGCATTATACAACGATGAAACCGTGGCATGCGCGGCATCGATTTTTCGGCCAAAGGCGCTGCGGAGCGTGGGCTTTATATTGGCCACAGCGGCGGCGACAGAGCGGATATGTTCCGGCGTGGTGCCGCAGCATCCACCGACAATATTAACGCCGAACTGCTGGACAAACTCTACATGGGCTTTGGCCAACTCGGCGGCACCAAGTGGAAAATGGGTCCGGCCTTCATGCAACACGGGCAGCCCCGCGTTGGGCTGCACGGATAGATAGCGGGTGCAATGTTGGCTTAGCGTTTCAACGTGGGCGCGCATCAGTTCCGGTCCGGTGGCACAGTTCATGCCAATGACATCCACCGGCAGGGCCTCCAGCGTGGTAATCACCGCATTCATTTCCGTGCCCAGCAACATCGTGCCGACGGTTTCCATGGTCACCTGCACCATGATCGGCACGCGAAGGCCCATCTCCCTCATAGCGTCTACAGCGGCGATCACCGCGACCTTCGCCTGCAGCAGGTCAAAGCACGTTTCAATAAGAATCGCATCCACGCCACCTTCCAGCAGGCCCCGCACCTGTTCAACATAAGAATCGTGCATGATGTCAAAGGTCGTGTTGCCCAGCGTGATGGCTTTGGTGCCCGGACCGATGGAACCGGCAACAAAACGCGGACGATCGGGTGTGGAAAATCTATTCGCGGCGTTGCGCGCCAGCATTGCCGCCTTTCGGTTAATTTCCCGGCACTGATCCTGCAATCCAAATTCCGCCAGAACGATTTTACTGGCACCAAACGTATCAGTCTCAACCGTATCCGATCCGGCGGCATAATAAGATTCGTGGATGCCCTGGATGACATCCGGACGCGAAAGCACCAGCACTTCCGGGCAGTTTTCCAGATTGTTAAAATCCGCCAGCGTCAGATTGGCGGCAAATATCTGAGTACCCAGGCCGCCGTCAAAAACCATAATGCGGCTTTTCAGAAGGTCGAGAAAAGGATGCTGCAGCAGCGGCCTGTTGAACAGACGCTCGGTGGCAGCGGTAAGGTAATCATTAGGGAAAGATGTACTCATGCAAGCTCGGTATACAATAAAATCAAAACCTTACGTAATTGTATCCTATTTGATGCCATTTTCCGATTTCGACGCGGCGAGCGGGAAATATTCACGACATCGGAGCAGGCCCCATGGAATGTGCCCCATGGAATGATTGCCGGTAATGCCATATCCCTACTATAATTCAATTTTACGAGTGTCGTGTATATGTTCAAATTGCGTTTGATCTTCGGCCTGCTGTTCGGGGTTATCCTTTTGACCATGTTTTATTTTGATCAGACGCTTGCGGCGGGCTGGCCGGCACGCCGCATGTCTTTTCCGCCTGGTACGCTCATGGCCTTAACGCTCGTGGCCATTATTCCTCTGGCGACGGTGGAAATGCGGCGGTTGCTGCAGGCTGAGGGCGTGGCGATATCTATGCGCGTATGCGTAAGCGCATCAATCCTGTGCATGCTCTGGCCATGGCTGGAGCAGTTAGCGCAAATGCTGCTGAATAATCCCAAAGGAGCCAGTCCGATTGCGGTGCGCGTCGCATGGTGGTTTCATACGGTTAAGCCACATTATCTTGTTCCGACGATCTTGGCCTTGGCCTTGGTTGGCGCGGTGGTCATGTACAGCCGGAACCAGAAAATTGACGGGGCCATGGCCTCCGCCGGCGGATCGCTGCTGGCCATTGTATATCTCGGCGTCATGCCTGGGTTTTTCCTGCCGATCCGGCTCGCGCATTCCGCCGGAATGGTGGTATCCATTTTACTGATGGTCAAAGGGGCGGACATGGGGGCGTATGGCTTTGGCCGGTGGCTGGGCAAACATAAGCTCATTGCGTGGCTTTCGCCGGGAAAAACCTGGGAGGGATTTTTAGGCGGTTTGCTGGCCGCCGGAATTATCGGTATGTTGCTGTCGTATTTTTCGCCCGCGTTTGATTGGTGGGAAGGATTGTTGGCGGGCATAGTATTCGGAGCGGCGGGACAAATGGGTGATCTGTTGGAAAGCCTGCTGAAACGTGATGCGGGCGTCAAGGACTCCGGCGCGGTACCAGGCTTCGGTGGCGTATTGGATATGCTGGACTCGGCGGTTTTTGCCGCGCCTCTGGCTTATTGGATGTTGAAACTGGTTCATGGTTAGGGGCGATGCTTCAATTACTTCGGGTTCTTGGCTGGCATTAGTCAACCGCCAGTGGTGGTGCGCTGTGGGCATCGTGCCTTGTTGTTTTCTGTATCTCTGCGGTTTCATAACCGTACCCGGCGTATATGGAAGCGGAAAGCACACTGCAACTACGGTTTCCATCGGCGATACGCCATCCCCCACTCTCACCGCCCCGCAACTGCGTGTGACGCATGATATTAAGTTGTTGGCATCGGCACGCTGGAATTTACGGCGGCGGGCGGAGCGTCGTTTACTCTCCGCGCATAGGTTTATTTTGCCCCAGCTTGCCGCCGCCATTAAAATGGTAAAAAATTTGGAACAGCGCGATCGGCTGCTGCGTATTTGTTTACAATTGTATCTGCGACAATTTAACTGGCTGCATCACGGCATAGGCTTTATCGGGTTCGAATTTATCGCGCAGCCGCTGGAATTGCGGCCACACGGCCAACCACATTGGATTCCTGCCGTGGCGGTAGTACGCACCGTCAACGGCTTCCCCGGTGGGTTATATCTGCATGAAAATGACCTGATCATCGGACTTAATGGCCACCGCCTTCCCGCGTTTGCTACCGCCACGGCGTTACGCTCTGAAATTCAGAAATATCAACCAGGCTCCACGGTAACACTTCAACTAATCCGCGACGGAAAGTTGTGTAAGGTAAAGGTGCGACTTGCTGGCATTCCGCTGGATCCACTGGCCGGTCAGGAACTTTTGAACCAGCGAAATGTCATCGCGCAGCACCTTATTCATAAATATATTCCAGCCAAGGTATTGGTTCTCTCCCCGCGTAACTGTTTACCGTTCCGCGACAAACATTCACAATAATGACGTTGGCGTGATCGGTCATGTTTCACAAGAATCCGCAGGATCGGCATGCGGCCCGCTTTGTAGTGTCCAGTTGACGGAGCAGGAGAAGTATGACGCATGTCACTTTTCCGATCTAAGTAGGAACGCACGCCGCCAAAGCACCGCTAAAGTATTGACTTTGGGCCTGCGCTGCGATAATCTGTTGGCTCTCTGGAGAGATGGCCGAGCGGCTGAAGGCGCCGGTTTGCTAAACCGGTGTACGGGTTACAACTTGTACCGCGGGTTCGAATCCCGCTCTCTCCGTTAACGAATATTGCGCATGGCATCCGGAGGCTCGGCTCCAATCAATTATTTTATTTCCTTTCTCATGTAACATTTTAGGTGTCGTTGGCGTGGCACTGCGTGCTATGGCACGCTTTTCACTGTTTATTAAACGGAAATGCCAGCCTCGCTTGGCAACGCTTCACGTGTAATGACCGGTTCTGTCGGCACCCACCCGGATTCCCGTCCTGCTTCTTCCAAAGATCTGCCAGCGGGTTCCTTCACAAAAATCGCCGTTACAATCACGCCCAGCACAGCCAATCCAGAAGAAAGCAGCAAGGATCCGTGGAACCCCAGTGTAGCGCCTATAACTGGAAAAAGAAACACGCCAAGGAAGGCTCCAAACTTGCCCAAGCCTGCCGAAATGCCGTGGCCCGTGGTACGCAGATTCACCGGATAAAGTTCTGCCGCGAGAATAAACGTGGTGACATTGGGGCCAAATTCGGTGAAGAAATAGCTGATGCCAAATACGAGAATGAATGGCACTACCATGGTGGTCAACTGCGGAATCAACGCGACAAGCCCAAAGGTCACCGCCATCATGGCAAAGCCCAGAATCTGTATGAATTTACGCCCCAGCTTATCGCAGGTCATAAAGGCGGCGACATAGCCGACCACAGCAAAAAGCCCGAAGATCAATACGTTCCAAGCGGTGCTCGTGAGGACGGTGGCATGCGGAGCCACCTGCTTAATGATCTGCGGCATGCACACCGTGTTGCCGTAGTACACATAATCCAGCAAGAACCAAGTACCCGCCGTGCCGATGAGTGTGGGAATATACTTGGATATAGGTTCTTTAATGATCATATCACGGCCCGCTGCGCGGGCAATGCCGTCAGAGTAAGCGGCAAGATTTGCAGAAGCCTTGGCCCCCTGCCCCTTGGCCCGCGCCTGCCAGCGCGGTGATTCGGGCATGGTGCGGCGGAGCAGAATAACCGCGGCCGCCGGGATTGCGCCAATGCCCAAAAGGATGCGCCAAGTCAATTCATGATTAACGCCCGCCGCCAGCATGGTCAACGCGATCACTGGGCCGGCGAGAAAACCCAAGGCCTGGCCGGAGAACACCATGCCTACCATCTTGCCGCGATCTTCGCGGTTGGCGTATTCGCTCATAATTACAGCGGAAAGCGGATAATCTCCGCCGATTCCAAATCCCATGATGGTACGCCAGATCAGCATGGCGATCGGCCCACCCGCAAAGGCGCTACCGATAGCGCCAATCGCCATCAGTGCCGCTTCAATGCCGTAAATCCGCTTGCGACCATACTTATCGGCAACAACACCGAAAAACAAGGCTCCGAGAAATGTCGCAAACAGCGAGATTGAGCCAATCAGACCGATCAAAAACGCAAATTCAACCTTCTGGTTCGCCGTTGGATTGCTTCCATACATTTTTGTCATCCACGGTCCGGCGAACAAGGCTATAGCCGTTCCGATGACCGCGAGGTCGTAAGCCGAGGTAAAAAAACCCATACCCGCGGTAATAATAGCTCGCAGATGGAAGCCGCTGAATTTTACTTCATTGAGCGCCTCCGCAACTTCCCGTGCATTGAGTTCGTTGTTGACCGCTGCCATGATATTGACTCCTTAAAAACCAGATTCAGCAAATAAAGCAACACCGCTTCGTTAGCCGGACCATTCCAAAGTGATGGTAGTTATAAGCGGTGTAATTGTGGATTGCGTTAGCGTAATATTAATATTCCATTAGCTTTGCACGGCGGAAAAACGAACCCAATAATACCGCGAATTCTGGCATCGGCGCCACGCATAATATACGCAACAATGAAAACTAAAATGATTGGCGTAATTATGGCGTATGGCCATATTTCTATATGGTCAGACGCGTTGGCAGTCTGAAGTCGCCGAAAGGTCGTCAACGGTTACGCTTTTGGGGCGGGATCCACCGACATAGTTTGACAATTTTTTCAACACTTGTTAAATTACTACCATGTTGAATTTGGAGCAGAAAAGAATGTTTTCTGCCGGTTTCCAGGCAACGTGGACTGGAAAATAGTGGTTATTTTGTCGTTTTTTTTGTGTCAAAAATTCAACATATAGGTACTTTTATAACATCAAAATATTGTTTATTTTGATAGTTTTTGAAGTACCATAACGCGGGCGTAGCTCAGTGGTAGAGCGTCACGTTGCCAACGTGAATGTCGAGGGTTCAAATCCCTTCGCCCGCTTTCAGGAACCCAGTTGACGGGCCGCGGCTAGAAATTGCTCATAATTTGTACGCATTTCACGCATGGAGTCGCCGCCAAATTTTTCCACCATGGCCCGGGCGATCTCAAAGGCGATAACGTTTTCCACCACCACCGCCGCCGCCGGAACCGCACAAACATCGCTGCGTTCATAATCCGCCCTGCCCGCATTCTTATTGTTGAGATCAACGCTCGGCATCGCTTTTTTCAGCAGTGTGCTGATGGGTTTCATCGCCGCCCGCACCACCACTGGTTGACCGTTGGTCATGCCGCCTTCCAACCCGCCGGCATTGTTACTCGGACGGGTAAACCCCAACATGGGCGTCGTGCGTAGAGCCGGATCATATTCAATGGGGTCATGCACGTCCGAGCCGGGCAATTCCGCTGCCTTAAAGCCCAAGCCAATCTCCACACCTTTAATTGCCTGAATCCCCATAACTTCAGCCGCAATGCGGCTATCAAGTTTCCAATCCCATTGCGCGCAGTTGCCCAAGCCAATAGGGCATCCGATGACGCGGGTTTCCACGATTCCGCCCAGTGTGTCCCCTTCGATTTTCGCCGCTTTAATTTGATCCACCATCGCCGCTGCCGCCAGCACATCCGGACAATAAACTTCACTGGCCTCAACGAGGTGACGCAAATGCGTAACTGGCGCGTTGGCGGGCACATTGGCCTTGGCGCAACCGATCTGCACCACAAAACCGATAACCTCAATTCCGAATGTTTTCAGCAGACAGCGCGCAATGGCCCCCACCGCCACCCGACTGGCTGTTTCTCGGGCGCTGGCGCGTTCCAAAGTCTCCCGGCAATCAGTGGTCAACCATTTCGTTGCCCCGGCCAAATCCGCATGGCCTGGCCGCGGTTTTACCAGTGCCGGCGCCACATCCAGCCGACTGTCTTTATTAGGAATTTCCACCACCAGCGGCGAACCGATAGTTTTTCCCCGTCGAAATCCGGTACGGAAATTCACCATATCGGTCTCTATGCGTTGTCTTCCGCCGCGGCCATAACCCCCCTGCCGACGACGTAATTCACCGTTGATAAATTCAATATCCAACTCCAACCCAGCGGGAAGCCCCTCAACAATGCTCACTAAAGCCGGCCCGTGTGATTCACCCGCAGTACGATACGTTAATGTTGCCATACAGGAAGAATTGTAACACCAGTCCGCACCGGCGGCTATTGATTAGCGCTTACCGGCTCGCAACCGTTCACGAAGATTCGGTCGGACAAGCTGGGAAGGGGGCACCACTAACGCGGGTCCTTGTCACGAAACGTAAATTGCAATGCGGTGGACCGTTGCCGGACCGGCTAATCGGTATAGTCGTGAACAGTTACGATTGCTTTGGCTGGACCTTGCTTGTTGAGCTTCCAACCCGGTTCCAATACACAATGTCAAATTGACGCTTCGGCCACAAAAGGATACTCTTACTATTATGCGCTTCGGCGACGCCTTGGAGAGATGTCCGAGTGGCTTAAGGAGCACGATTGGAAGTCGTGTGTGGGGGTAACCTCACCGTGGGTTCGAATCCCACTCTCTCCGTTTTGAAGGTCATCGACGCTCTGGCCGCCCAACATGCTGGCCGTAGGGCGATATGATTCGCTATAATGGTATTGGTTTTTGAGGTGACTACCAATGCCCGATATTATCCAAGGTAAGTGGGACGACTTGGTCAAGAGCCATGACCTGCATGGCCAGACGGTCCGCGTCATTGTGCTGGATCAGCAAGGCACCGAAAATCCTTGGATCAGAAGTCTGCGAGCCTGGGCCGACAGCCACAAGCCCCTGGGCCACAGAGTAGTTGACAACCGCGAGAGTATTTACTCTGGGACAACTGATGATCCTCGTTGATACCAACATTTTCCTGCGCCTCGCCCAGATCGAGCATCCGCACCGGCAGATCGCCCTTGACGCCCTGCAATTGCTTACCCTGCGCGATCAGGAACCATTCGCCATCGCATCGCAAAGCCTTTACGAGATGTACGTCGTCTTCACCCGGCCAGCCAAGGTTAACGGTTTTGGCATGAACTCTTAGCAGGCTGGCGCTGAGATTGTCGCCACCCGCGCTCTATTTGAACTCCTGCCCGAAACGCCACAGGTTTATCCCGCTTGGGAGGGGTTGATCGCCAAGTACGCCATCACTGGTAAGCGTACCCACGACGTCCGTCTGGTCGCCCTGATGATCCAGCACCGGGGCGCTAAACTACTGACCTTCAATGATGCGGACTTCCATAGCTTCACCGAGATTGAACCGCTCAACCCATTTGATGTGCTGGCCCTCCCAAGAATTTGACCTCCCGATTGATTACAATGTATCCGAGGTGATAACAATGCCGTTTGAACTTTTTACGGATGTGATCCTGGCTGAAGACCTACCCGCTGCGAACCTCCGCGCCGGCGATGTTGCCACCGTGGTGGACTGCCAAGTCGCCCTCAAGGGCGATTTATCGGAATGAAGAGGTGTGCAAACTTAAGCCTTTAATGCCCCAGCATTTCCGTCTCATTGCCAAGCCGAACCCAGTGGCCGCTGGCAGCATCATACCGGTACTGTACTCCCTTGTAGTCAAAATATGGCGAGCGAAGCTGGCCACCAGAAGTCCACCGATCATGGAATCGCACAAAAATGTCGACCCTCGTCACGCCATTTGCGTGCTTCGTCACGGCCTTGGTGAGCCAATGTCCCTTCAGGCCGACGTCGGTCAGAAAAATAATTTTCTCACGACACCAATAGTCCAACCCTATCGCCGATGCGTCAAAATTCCCGTCATGTGGGATAAAAACAACATCAACACTCTCCGTCGACCGGGTGCCGGATGGCCCCAATTTAGTTGCACCCAACGTGGCCTCCCGCATTGCACCATTCTGGCTTTGCCTCGCCTCAAATATCACTCCATAATCACCCGCCTTTGCGTAGTAGCGGCCACCGATCGCAACACGAATTCCCGGCGCGCCTGGGAAGAAGGCTTCAACGTAAGAAATACAATCATTGGCTCCCCAACCAACGGCTATACCCATCAAACAGATTGCGAAATACAAAACCGTATTCTAATTTTTCAGCACACCGTTACCTCGCTCATCACTTGAAGCGAAATGGAATCCTATTGGGATCACATCTTGGACCACAACCACGCCCAGAGACTCATTTAACCATTCTTATTGAGCCAATTTTGAACGACCTGGTGCTCTCGGGCTGGCAGCCGATTGCCTTGCTGCCAGTTCCGAAGTCCCATGTAAAGCCGACCGGTTGACTCACATTTATTATGATTCTGATCGTACTCGAAGCGGCGTCTTACGTCCAGATTAAGTTGATAATGCAGCCACCACGGCAGCACACTGGCCGCCTCCAAGAATTCACTCCCGGGTACTACGGGTGTCAGGAGAGCCCCACCGATTGCTCTCGGAATCCCGGCTGCATCCGTCTCCATTGAATCCAGTTTCCCCACCGGAATACTCATCACAAACTGATAGGTATTCGCACCGTTGATGTAACCGGCTATCTTGGGAAATCCATATTCCCAGCGACGGCGAATAATTGCGGTTGCGCTCGTAATACAAGCCAGTCACGGAATCCAGCGTCATGCCCAGATACAAATTATTCACCATCGGCTGCGTGCCCGCAGGCGGCGTTGACCAATCGGCGTTCAATATGCTGATAGTGCCGTAGGGTGAGTAGGTGTAGCGCTGCACAACATTCCACGTTCCGCTGGTGGCGTTGAATCCGACTACCGCAGCCGTATTCCAATTCGCGTCTTGCTCAAAGTACGGGCGTCCCTTATTTACACCACGACGACACAACGCTATTCGAGGTTTTTTGAACCACAGAGGAATCCGACGGCAGCGGAGGACGACCGAAGCACGGGCCTGCGCCACGATCAACTGCCCGCAAAAACACCCTCCGATTACTTCTACCGCCTCCGTTGTGAACATACGTTGTCCTGGGGGCGTCCCGATAAACATCGGGATCGCCAGCGGCCGTTTTTATCTTGGTCTCCAAACTTATTTCATCTATTGCGACCGCAACATTCCCGTGTCAGCCCACGGCTTTTTAGTTTTCAGGGGCGCGTAACGTCGCGAAGATTAAAAAGGTCGAATAAAGAAAAAACGAAAGATACGACTCTTTCGCCTGTTGTTTGCCTCAACTTATTGCCGTACCCAAGAGAGTCTAATATACTGTTTCCAATCATACTTTTTGAGGAGTTGATCTTTGATCTTCCAGCGACTTTTTTCCGCAATGCTTTGTGGGGCGGTAATAATCGTCCCTTTTCAGAAACTATTGGCCGCACCAGATTCCGGTAAGCCACCAGTTACCACGCCCACTGCCGGTGTGTTTCCAAATAAAAAAGTGGCGGCTATCTGGAAGCACTATTCATTCAATAAAACAATCTGGTGGGGTGCGTTTCCACACAATATGCAAATACCCGCCAACGAGTTCAAAACTTATGCTTGGGCCGTTGGGCCATTCACCAAATATGCCGGTAATCCGGTGCTCAGTCCCACACCGGGAGCCTGGGATCAGGGACACTTCAGTGGAGGAGTCCACAACGGTGCCATCATCGTGCGGGGCGGAAAATTCTACTATATTTATCGGGGCGAGCGACCCCATGTTTTTAAAAAAGGCCCGATGAACTACATCTGCAATATTGGAGTAGCAATCAGCAAAGATGGAATGCACTTCAAAAAAGACACCGCTGTCAGCCCGATCTTTAAAAAGGGCTATCGGCGTTACAGCTATGAAGACCCCGACGTTTGCGAATACAAGGGAACCTATTATTTGTTTTGCAATCGGTTCAACTACCGGACGAATCAGGAAAATTACAAAATCAACGGCACCTTTCTTGCCACCTCCAAAGATCTGTTGCATTGGAAACAAATTGGCATCCTGTTTCCCCACGTTGCGCGGGTACATCGCAATGCGGTGGTGCTGCAAGGCCCGCATAACCATGCCATTCGCGTTAATGGCAAATTTGTCATGTATCTTGATTACGGGCTGGTGGCATATTCCACCGATCTGGTGCATTGGGTAACCCGGAAACAACCGGCCATTTATCCCGGTGGCGAAGTTTGCTTTGCCCTGGGAAATTATTCCCGACGGCATAAAAATCGGATTGTGTTGTTTACCGGAGGAGATTTTACCGGATACTGCTATGCGATTGGCGAAGTTCTTTTTTCAAAAAGGAACCCCGCCAAACCACTGGCTTATCTGCCCGCGCCCGTGTTAACCGCCAGTCCGAATATTCCTTATGAGAATGGATTTTCCGCCACAAATCCGCACAAACTCATTTCTTACTTTAATGACATCACCTTCTTTACCGGCCTGACCAGGCACAATGGCAAGTGGTGGATGTATTACGGTGGCAGCGAATATTACACCTGTCTGGCAACAGCACTGGCCAATGCCGGAGGCCATTAAGGTATGAAATGGTGGGTGTTCCGACGGAAACATTCCAGCAACCGGTCCAAGTAATCGTGCCTCATGTACCACACCTTTTGTATTTGTCGCCGATGCGCACGACGTTGAATTTCCCAGGGGCATCGCTTTGCGTTTGCGAAAGACCGGCGGAAAACCTTCCCGGCTGCCGAAGCCAACGCGTGATCCGATGGTCTTTGATCGGCATGGACGTTTCCCTCATAAGCCGCTTGGCCATACCCCTCTCCAAGTCCAGTGGTTGAAAACGATCGTATACTTTCGGAAGTTGAATGGGACCTTGTCTTACAGACTGGCTGGGGAATCCTCTATTCGGATTGAATTGTGGTCATATCATCCCCGCGCAGCGGGTCGATGGCCGCTGCCAGGAGGAATGCGCCCACCGCGCATGGCGACATTAAGAATCAACGACATCGCCAGCATATCCGCCAACATGGCGCTGCCGCCGTAAGACATAAACGGCAAGGTGATGCCGACCACGGGAATAATACCGGTGGTCATCGCAATGTTAATAGCGGCCTGGAGCATCAGCATGGAGGACAGACCCACGACCAGTAATCGGCCAAAACTGTCGGCGGATTCGCCCGCAGTTTCCATACTGGCGGCAAAAAATATCAGATACAAAACCAAAATCACCACCGCGCCTGCAAAGCCCCACTGACTGCCGACCACGGCGAAAATAAAATCGTTGGACGCCTCCGGCAGCAGGCCATGGCGAATTGCCACAGTTCCTTGGAGTCCCTGTCCAGTCAAACCGCCGCTGCCTTCGGCAATTTCGCTCTGACGTTTTTGATAAAGCTCGCCGGAAAGCTGGCGATGGGTGGGCTTGCCATGCACAAAGAGCGCCACAATACGCTGTTTCTGGTACGGCCTAAGCAGGGGATAACATCCCGGCGCCACAGCCATGGCAATGAGCACAATAGCCAGCAGATGGCGGAATTTAGCCCCCGCCGCAATGAGCATGGCATACAGCACCACTGGGAATAGTAGAGCGGTTCCCAAATCCGGTTCGATCAAAATTAAGCCCATGGGAATCAGTGCGAAAATGAAAGGCATAATGAGCTTGTTAAGTTGGCGCATGTCTTTATGTGAGCGGAGGCACCAGGCCACGGCCATCACAAAGGATATTTTGGCTAATTCACTGGGCTGTAGATCAATATCTCCAGGCAGAATAAACCAGCGATGACTGCCTTTAATGGGGGGGGCGAAGCGCACGGCCACAAGCAAAAGCGTGGTAAAGATAAAGAAAGGATAGGCAAAATAGCCGAGTTTGCGATAATTCACGATCAGCAGCAGAAGTAAAACCGCCATTCCGATCAGGATATGTATTTCTTGGCGCAACACCAGACCGCGCCCGCAAATACGCACCGCCATGAGGCTGATTGTACACAGAAGAGTCACCACAAAAAGCATCAACCAAGCCACACGTGTGGCGACCAACTCCGGCATCACCTTATGCCATACGGTGTCAAGTAGGGAGGATTGGCGCGCGGCGCGCGTATTTTTCCTTCCGGTTCCGGCCAGCAACAAGGGCGAGGAGTGGTCACGCTTGTCGGTCACGGCTGCGCGGCCTCCGGCAAATAACCCCGCTTTTGCATTAATTTGATACACTCTTTGACAATCGGTCCCGCACGCCGTCCTCCATCACCCCCCATCTCAACGATGGCCACAATCACGTATTTGGGAGCAGCCGCGGGAACGCATCCCACAAACCAGGCATCATCTCCTTTCACCAGTGTGTTTTTACCATTTTCCTTGATAAGTTCCATGGCTTGCGCCGTACCAGTCTTGCCCTCCACCGGCAAGGACATGTTAAGAATCGGCGCGGTACCATACGGGCCGTGTACCACCAGATACATTCCTTTGTAAATGCCGCCGAAAGCAGTGGTATCAAGAGGAATCCGTCGCGCCGGCGGACGATGAAACTGCTCAATAAGCTGCGGTCGCATCCAGAGACCGCCACGCAAAAGCGCCGTAAAGGCGTTAGCCATTTGTAAGGGCGTAACGGCCATGGGACCTTGGCCGATTCCCATCATGATGGCATCATCGAGTCGTTTAATTTTACTCATGGTAGCACCCACCGGTGGAAGATAACCACTGGTTTCTTCGGCCAGACCAATACCGGTAGGCACACCGAGTCCATAACTGCGATAACCCGTCACCAGTCGGGTCAATCCCATCCGCATGCCAACCTGATAGAAATAAGTATCACAAGACTGTTCTATGGCTTCCGGCAATCCCAGCAGGCCTGGCGCATCGGGATAGGTCCAATTACGAAAAATATTTGGATGGTTGGGAAACAGACAGGCGCCGCAGTTGAGTATGGTATTGGGCGTAATAACGCCTGCGGTTAATGCCAAAGACGCCTCGAGCGGTTTGACAATGCTGCCGGGCGGGAAAGCGCTGGATATGGCGCGATCCATCAAGGGCAGCCGCGGATCCTGTAATAGCATCGGAAAATCCAAATGAATGGTGTTATTGTTGTAGCCCGGTTCGGAGAGCATCAGCAGCACCCGATTGTGCTTGACCGACAGCACCACCACCGCGGCGTTATGCATCTGGCCTTTGAAATCCAACAGGCCCGTGGTCGGGTTGGCGAGTTTTCGCCGCAACGCCTGCTGGAGATCAATGTCCAGCGTCAGACGCACATTCTGACCGGGGACCGGCTTGCGATAATCCGCGTGGACCACATGGCCTTCCAGATTCACCAGCCGGACTCCGCGCGTTCCACGTAGCAACTTTTCCGCCGCTTGTTCCACTCCAGTTGCCCCCATGGAATCACCCGGCAAATAGCCCTTGAGATGCCCACGCGTGTCCCGCAGGCCGCCGGGGATCAGCCGTGGTAACACAAATGGATGCCTTGCCACCACCCCCGCCGTGACTTGTCGCATGTAACCAATGAGATGCGCCGCGGCACTATTGTACGGATAAACGCGATGGGTACCGGATTCTACCACCAAGCCGGGATAGTGCCGAGCGTGTTTTTTGAAGTAGGCGGCGGCGGCGAAGCTGATCGCGGGTATGACGGTATGCGCAACATGGGCCTCGGAGAGATCAATGCTGTTGGCCAGTCCCAGTTGTTCATCGAAATCATCAGGAGACCCGTCGTTGCGTAATTGATGAGAGTATCGCAAGGTCCAGACATCCTCGCGCAGAAGCTGCATGCGACGACGGATAATATCAAAGCTATGGAGCACATGTCCCAACGACACGCCGCAATGTTCAGCAATAGATTCCGGCATACGGTCGAGTTCCGCGTTGATTTTTCTTTTTTCCGCCGACAGACGGGCCTGGATCTGATCACGGCTTACATGCCGATGCTCCAAGCGGCGAATCGCCACCATCGTAATCCATTGCGCATCATGATTCATCGCCTGGTATTGAATAGCCAGGTTGTAGCAAGGCGTTTCCACCGCCAACAAACGGCCATCCCGATCCATGATTTCACCCCGCCGAGTGGGAATCATATAATGGCGATAGGTGAAACTACGGGCTTCATCCTGCCAGTGCGCGTGTTGGAAAATTTCCAGCGCGGCAAGCCGCGCGCCAATCACCGCCAGAACCATGGCCGCCAGAACCACCAGCATGATTAATCGTCGTCTTAACATCTGGCTTGGATACCTCTATGATCACCGCGGCACTATTTTTCACCGCTAAGCTTGATATTAGCTTAAAGAGTGCGTTGAGTTCAACGTATCCGGACCACCCTCATTTGTGGACATCGCCGGAGCCTCCGGCGAAACCGTAACCACCGCCATCGCGGTGTTAAACCATGCCGCAATCAGTTGCCGGTACAGCATGGTTCCGGCGAGCGCGCCTTTCGCCGACTGATATTAACGTACGATACCACGGTGATGCTGCGGCTCAAGACCCAGCATATCTCCGAGCAAAAACAACGCCTTAAATACCCATGGCGCCACCACCGCCGTATAAAGACTGCTGGATAAAATAATACCGGCGTCTCCGAGAACATTGGTGATCGGAACCGGACGGCCAGCCAGTACTAAAGCCAGATGCGTCAATACCAGACGCCCCGCCAGAAATGCCAGAACCGCCAAAAAGGTAATAACCATCTGCCCCAATACGCTGGTGCGGAAGATGTGCATCCGAATGCTTACAATACCCAGCGCGATCATCCCGGCCACAAGCGCCTCCAATCCGACTAAAGATTGTCCGGTCAGGTCATACATCAAACCGCACCAAAATCCCGCCAGCAAAGCAGAATTCTTCTCGGCAAACAGGGCATAGAAAACCGCCAGCATAAAAATATATTCAATGTGGAAGTACCCAAACTCACTCCATTGCGCGAGATGAGCCGCCTGGAGGGCCGTGGCAAAATAGAGCAGCAAAAAAAAAGTAATCCATCGCATAACAGAGAGTATGCCGCCAAAGCGCCGGGAAGGAAAGTGAATGCAGCTCATGGAGGGCGCCGGGAAGGGGATTTTATTTTTCTCTTAAGCGGCCCTCATTCGTTTTCATGGAATTCCTGGATACGACCATTTATTGGTAAATCTGCCCAAGATTTTCCTCAAAAATTGTAACAGTTTAGCCCTGGCGCATAACAACCAGTGGCCGAATCGAACGTTTCGCGTGATTGTGGGTTGGTTCAACACCCTTGATTCGCAGGAAGGTGAACAGTTTGTCATGATCTTTCTGCATGATCCGCTGCCGCAGGGAATCGGTACAAAAGTATTTGGAAAAGGCCCAAGTCGTCTTGCCGGCAGCGTTTTCCCATCGTGGCGTTCATGTGGCCACGAGAAAGAAACTGCCGACAAGACGCAAAACCTGTTGATTTTACAGCGCATTATCGCACTGCAAACCAGCGAGTTTTGCCGGAACATCCGATATCATGACTTATATCACTTTTCAATTTCCCGGCACTGGATACAGACCCCTCAAAAATAAGGCAAAAACGCTATATTTACATGGGCACACTTTGCCGAAAAAAAATGTCCATCAGTACCCGCAAACGCAGTGCTAGCAAAGGGTTTCGACTCCGGAAATCACATTGTTCGAGCTAAATTCCGACATAATCATTGATATGTTATTTTGGAAGTAAACCACTTGTGGGCGGCATTGACGCCGGAGCCGGTGATCAGCGCAACCGGGCCAGCGTGTTTGGCGAAACACCCAGATAATACCCCGCGATAATCAGTTGGTGATTTAGCGTCGTTCGCCAGATGCCCCGGTGAAGCCAGCGGCGCGGCGAAGTGGCCACCGCAAGCGGAACCACCACGATGCGGCCACACCTGGCCAGTCGGCGCACAAGTTCAACATCTTCCAAGATTGGCAAAAGTGGGAACCCGCCCGCCGCATGAAACGCCCGCGTGCTCATGAACATCGCCTGGTCACCGTAGGGGAGCTTGAGTAACTTACCGCGCAGGCGCAGCGCCATTTCAATGAGGCGAAAAACACTTTTGCGGCTGTTGATCCGCAAGCGAAAAGCCCCCAACGTCACGTCCGGCCGACGCAGCGTAGCCAAGGCCTGTTGATCATAGCCCGGCGGTAAATGCGTGTCCGCATGCAGAAACAGAATCACTCGTCCGTGCGCAACAGCGGCCCCGGCATTCATCTGAACAGCTCGCCCCGGCGGAGCATCCAGCAGAATGACACCAGCCTGCCGCGCCAGCGCCACGGTCTGATCGGAACTGCCGCCATCAACGACAATGGTTTCCACGTTCTCTGCCTGCCGGACGGATTCAATCGCTGACAGAACATGATCCTCTTCATTCAATGCCGGAATGATTACCGTGAGTTCCGGCTGTGCCTTTTTTTGCCTTGTGATGGATTCTTGCCAGATTGTTATATCCGCAGGGCGATCCACATCATGCAACGGGTCCAACAGGTGTACCGCCAGTGCCAGATCACGC
This sequence comes from Phycisphaerae bacterium, assembly GCA_049977145.1. Taxonomy (GTDB): domain Bacteria; phylum Planctomycetota; class Phycisphaerae; order WQYP01; family WQYP01; genus JAMDCX01. Next base: position 5,569 of record JBMFGW010000050.1, on the reverse strand, counting down.
GCCACCGCCATCGTTTGTGCCAATACCACCTCAGTGCCCCATGCAATATGCGAAAATAAGGCGGCTATTGGCCGTCGCATCCCGATGAGGTAGTAACCGCCGTCGGTAGCAGGTCCAATCACCAGATCGTTGTCTTTCAATGAATCAAAAGCTCGCGCCATCATATCCGCATTCATTTCCGGGCAGTCAGTGCCAACTATCACGACACGGGCAGCCCCCTGACCAAAGGCCTCGGCGCAAGCACGATACATGCGATCGCCCAAGTCCCCTTCCCCCTGAGCACGCATATCAATATCACGCCCGTAGATCGCGGCAACCTCAGAGCACGAACCGCCGCAATAGCGGAGTTCAATATCAACCGGCCGTCGTTGGGCCAACTGCCGCGCCTGCGCCAGCGTGTGCAGACTCATCGCACGTTGAATATCCGCCGCCCCATCCGGGCCCAACACGGGGACAAGTCGCGTCTTAGTATGGCCGGGGCGCGGATAACGCAAAAACACAACGAGTTTTCCCGCCGTCGGCGATAGCGGAACGGATTTAACGCAACGGCCCGACCTGGTCCAACATGGCCCGACCAAAGGCGACTGCTGTCCAGCGAGGCATGGTGAATGTCGCGCTGATGTGCTAAGAGCTTCTTTGGCGATCATACCCAGGATTCCCATGCCTGCGCCGATAACACCTCGGATGGTGCCAGAAATCTTTGAGACACCAATACGCCGACGATAACTTACCGGTATCTCCTGGCAGCGCAGCCCGCGGCGCAAGGCGCGAATCTGCATTTGAATGGTCCAGCCATACCGGAGATCATCCATGTCTAATCTCTTCAGGGCCTCGGCGCTGATGGCGCGAAAGGGTCCCAAATCTGTAAATGAGGCACCCCATAACCAGCGCATCAGGACACAAGCCAGATGATTGCCAAAACGTTGCGCCGTGGTCAGCGAGCCGGCCTGGTGCCGGCCCAGCACACGCGATCCAATTACCAGATCGGCATTTCCCAGCACCAGCGGTTTGACGATTGCCTCCATTTCCGATGGATCATCGGCACCGTCGGCATCCATGAAAACCAGAATATCAGCTCCCGCGGCCGCGGTGATGCCAGCCTGACACGCCGCACCATACCCACGGCATAATTCGTCAACCACCGTAGCGCCGGCGCTCCGCGCCCTTTCAGCCGTAGCATCCGTGGAACCATTATCAACAACAATCACGCGCCACACCCCCGTGGGTATGGCCGCAACGACCTGACCGATCGACTGCTCCTCGTTAAGCGCTGGAATAATGACTGCCACCTTGGACATCGATATCATCCGGTACTCCCCCAGCGGCCACTACGCCACGCGATCAACCGACCCATCATGGCTTTTATCCGCGGAGTCAGACGACCACGGTTAAACTGATCCGCGGCCTTTTTAAAGATTTCCGCGTGCGTGGGATACGGATGGATGGTATTGCCGATAGCCCCAAGGCCCAGCCCCTCCGTCATGGCCAGAGTCATTTCGGAAATCATCTCCCCGGCGTGCGGTGCCACCATACTCGCGGCAAAAATCAATTCTCTACACCGCAATAGCATAACATATCCTCTATCGAGGGCCTACCATTCAACGTAGCCCATTCAACCTAGCCCACCTGAAATTAGTCGGTCGAGATGCGAAAACCTTGCACCTGCGGCCCCTCGTATTTAGAAGCTAATCACCTGGTAGCCATCATTCACAAATTGCCGAATGCTGGGGTGGCCACGGAACTCGCTGGTCAGCGGCAGTTCGGCGGTCCGAATTTGATCGGCAACACCGAAAGCGTTGGCGCAGTAAGCACAAACGGCGGTCACCCGATGACGAACGCTCTCAAAAGCCCCATGATATTTATGATCGGGGTTGGAAAGAATTCCAACCCACCGGGTGCCGGCTCCGTCAAACACCAGCGCCACCTCATCACCACTTTCATTAAATTCCATCACCGTTGCCAAAGCATTGGCCATGCGACCCATGGCTTCAGGGCTATTGATATCCGCCAGCAGCACGATACAAATTTTAGACATTCTTAATTCTCCATATTTTAGTGACATTTCGCGGAGTACAGCGTTCCGTTTCGTTCACTACCGGTTAAATTTCAATAGCAGCGCTAAGACCTTCTTGGCCAGGGGCGTGAGCCGCCGGCGATTGAACATATCACCGGCACGCTTAATCACTTCCGCCTGTGTGGGATATGGATGAATGACGGATCCCAATTTACCTAGACTTATCCCCGCGCTGATCGCAACTGTCAGCTCTGAAATCATGTCGCCCGCGTGACTTGCCACTATCGTGGCACCGAGGATACGCCCGGATTTTTTCTGCACATGCACCTTGAGAAATCCATCGCTTTGCGAATCCAAAATAGCACGGTCTACCTCATCAAGGCGAACCATGATTGTTTCCATGGCCATGCCCTTGGCTTCCGCCTCGGCGGGGTACAGCCCGACATGCGCAATTTCCGGATCGGTATAGGTACACCAGGGAATAATCAGTGAACTGGCTCTTTTTCTTCCAAAAAACAGCGCATTTTGAATGACAATGCGCGCCATTGCATCGGCGGTGTGCGTGAATTTATAGGGGAAGCATATATCGCCAGCCGCAAATATCCGCCGATTTGTCGTTCGCAGGTGATCATCGACTTTTACACCCGTGCGCCGGTCAAATTGTACGCCTGCGGCTTCCAGATTCAGACCGTCCACATTAGGTGCCCGGCCAACGCCGATGAGTATTTCGTCAACATGCAGACTGCCGGATTTATCAGGACACTCCAATGCAATGATTTTCTCGGAACCATCCCGCGATATTCCCTTGATTTTGCAGCAGCAGTTTACCTGCACCCCGTCGCGCAACAAGGCCCGTTCCACCTCGGCAGCCGCATCGTGATCTTCCCGGGGCAACAATTGTTTCTCTTGTTCCAACAGCGTCACCTTTGAACCGAATCGGGCGAATACCTGGGCTAATTCGCAACCGATAGGCCCAGCGCCAATCACCGCGAGTCGCTGCGGTAAAGTTGTCAGCGAAAACACGGTTTCGTTGGTTACATAGCCGGCTTCCCTGATCCCGGGTATGGGGAGTTCAACCGCTCTGGCTCCGGTGGCAATAACCGCTTTGGAAAACCGCAGTCGATGCGTACCAACACTTACCGACAGGTCATTATTAAACGTGCCCTTCCCGATAAACACGTCAATACCCAATTCACGAAATCGCCGGGCCGAATCGTGATGACTTATTCCCGCCCGCAATCGGCGCATCCGTTCCATCACCGCCGGGAAATCAGAATGAATGTGTCCATCATACACAACCCCGAACTGGCCACCATCACGTGCTTCCGCATGGGCGCGGGCGGCGCGAATCAGAGCCTTGGACGGCACGCAACCCACATTTAGGCAATCGCCGCCCATTAAATCCTTTTCGATCATGGCTACGCTGGCACCGACTCCAGCCGCACCGGCAGCGGTGACCAGTCCTGCCGTGCCCGCGCCAATGACCACCAGGTCATAACCCGGTTTAGGTTCCGGATTATGCCAGTCCGATGGATGCACATTAGCCGCCAATTCGCGGTTGTACTGGTCCAAGGGTTCCAGGGCCGGAATTGAATGTTCTTTAGGATTATCCACGGTATAACTTCCTTTCTCACGGACGGTTTGCAATACTGTCGAGTTTCCAACTGTAGTTTTTGAATGTTACGGCGGGTGGATTACCCGCGGCTAAATCCGCAGCAACACGCTTGTTAAACCGCGCCACAAATTTGAGTACCGAACCGGCGGCCTGTCTGAAATCGCCGCCATACCAGTTGTACAACATGGTAAGATGCAGTGTTTTTCCATCCCGGGAAAACCTTACCCAACGCGGATTATTGTTCACAAATTCCGCCTGGCTTTGAAGTTGGGCATTGACTGTTGCAGCTTCATACGCCTGCTGGCGCAGCGGCGGACATCCGATGGAAGCACAGTTAATGGCAAAGTGAATACGCGGATCGCCGAAATCACTGCGGAGCATGAGTTCAATTTGATCCAGGCTGTACAGCTTGCCGCCGATATTCCAATGTACATAATCCCAGCGCTTGGCCGATGGAATGTCCCGAATGGATTTAATGTGCGGATAGTGATTCAATATTAACCGCAAGGTGAACGCATTGTAGGCGTTAGTCAGCAGCGCCAGCTTGTTGTTCCGGCCAAGTTGTGTAAATGGCGCTTTAGCCAATTGGGCAATATACGCATCAAGGTTTTCCGGATGCGCTGACAAGCCCTTGTAATCCACCCATCCATCTTTGTGGACATATTTATCCACCACAGAATTAAACCGTGCATTGCTGAATTGCGGACCATTTGGATTGGCTTTGAATTTGTTGACCAACTTCACCGGTGGTGGCCCGAATATTCCCGCTAACGGCCCGCGATTGATCCATGTGCAGGCCGTTAAACCAAGCATCATTAGGGCCGCGATTGCCAGTATCATCGGACGCCGAGAATGTGTGCCAACCGTTTGAGATTCGTTTCCTACTGATGTGTTCATTTCGATAACTCCTGATTCCGTGGTCAGAGCGTGCTTGGCCAATCTTGTGATATAAACACTTACCGCAACAATCAGCAGTAAGCCAACGCTTAAGAGTGTCCAATGCAGCCAACCGTTGGCTTTAGCTTCGCCCGCCCCCGCCGCCTGACTGGCCGCATAACCCAGATAAACATACAAAAGTGTTCCAGGCAACATACATATCCAGCTTACCAGTACATAAGGCAGAAAGCGGATAGCGGTTAATCCAAAGAAGTAATTGCTCAAATTAAACGGCACGACCGGTGAGAGCCGTAATAACGCCACAATCTTCCATCCATTTTTACCAATCGCCTTATCAATGGCCGCAAATTTTGGTGTTTTCGCGGTGGTCTTTTCCACTGCGGTGCGGAACGCATAACGTCCCAGCAAATAGGCCGCCGCGGCACCCAAAGTGGCCCCGGCGGAAACAATCAGCGTACCCCACCATGGTCCATATAACACGCCGGCCAGAAGCGTAAGAGCCGATCCGGGTATCAACAGCACTGTCGCAACAATATAGATCACGATATAAGCAGCGATTCCACGCGCCCCGAGGCTGGCAAGCCAACCCTGCAAACGGGCGATTCCCAGCCCCACGGGAATAATCCGAAAAATGGTGAACAGGCACGCGATGATCATCAGTAGAGAAACAATCTCCATCACGCGGGAAAACCTTCCAGACGATGTATTATTTGCACGCATATAGATTTCTCATTGTTTCCGAATCCACCTTCACTACACTTGATCAGTCGGGCGGCAAAGGACAATCTTACGCGCCAAGCAAGGAATTACGCCAAAAGTCGCCGAGCGGCTTCAATACGGCGCAACAACGACGTTGTGACGACGAAAGTAGCCAAGAGGTAAGCGGAGGGAGCCGGAGCAGGTGAGCAGGTGAGAGTAGAGCTGTCGCGGCGGCGACCAGGGTGCTCAAGATGCTCAAGTTCGGGAGGCAAGGTGCTCAAGTTGAGCAAGTTGATGGGAGCGTTGATTTTAGCGGGTTTGGTTCAAGGTGCTCAAGATGCTCA
>JBMFGW010000049.1:0-26981 GCA_049977145.1 Phycisphaerae bacterium | reverse complement strand
GTTATCCGCGGCGGTACTGAACGTTTCACTCTTGCTGGTCGGAATAGTGGTATTACGCGGAATCAATACGGTCATGACACCGCCGTAGGTTTCTACGCCTAAGGACAGCGGTGTAACATCCAGCACCAGAATATCCTTGACTTCACCCGTGGTGATGCCGCCCTGCACCGCCGCGCCCAACGCTACGGCTTCATCGGGGTTGACGCTCTTATTGCCTTCTTTTCCAAAGAGTTCCTTGACCAATTGCTGCACCCGCGGCATGCGGGTGGAACCGCCAACCAGCAACACTTCATCAATATCCTTGGCGGAGAGTTTGGCGTCCTCCAGGGCTTTGAGCACCGGCTGCCGACAGCGTTCGGTGAGGTGGCTGACAATCGCCTCAAACTTGCTCCGATTAACTGCCATTTGCAGATGCTTGGGGCCGGTGGCGTCGGCAGTGATAAAGGGCAGATTAATCGTGGTTTCCATATTGCTGGAAAGCTCAATTTTGGCCTTTTCCGCGGATTCTTTCAGCCGCTGCAACGCCATGGGATCTTTCCGCAGATCAATACCATTCTGCTTGCGGAATTCCTCGGCGATATGATCGACGAGTACCTGATCGTAATCATCGCCACCGAGGTGCGTATCGCCATTGATCGACAACACTTCAAATACACCATCCCCCACGTCCAGCACCGACACGTCAAACGTACCGCCGCCCAGATCGAACACCAGTATCTTGCCTCCCTTTTTCTTGTCCATCCCATAGGCCAATGCGGCGGCGGTGGGTTCCGGCAACACGCGTTTGACATTCAGACCGGCAATTTCACCGGCTTCTTTCGTGGCGAGACGTTGCGAATCATTGAAATATGCCGGTACGGTGATGATGGCATCCGTGACGGTTTGGCCGAGATAATCCTCCGCCGTTTTCTTCAAATCCTGAAGAATCATCGCCGAGATTTCCGGAGGTGTATAGGTCTTGCCGCGCACTTCCACCTTGACCAATTCATCTGGCCCGCCGATGACCTTATACGGCACTAACTTTTCCTCGGATGAAACTTCACTATGGCGGCGCCCCATAAACCGCTTAATGGAAAATACGGTATTCTGCGGGTTGGTGACCTGCTGGTGTTTGGCTGGCAAACCAACCAGGCGCTCCCCTTTATCCGTAAAACCGACCACCGATGGCGTAAGGCGCGATCCTTGCGCGTTGACCATCACTTTGGGCTGATTACCCTCCATAACCGCCACCACCGAGTTGGTCGTTCCAAGATCAATACCAATAACTTTACCCATAAGAACACATCCTTTTCATAGTCGCATCCAGCCGTCGCCCGGAAAACCCAAGTCGGTGCTCAACCTGAACACCTTGAACAGTCTCCAACGCCGGAAGCGTACATTGCATAGCGATAAGCAATTGCCATGCCGTTAATAAGTTTGCCTAGAAACAATCTATAAGTAGCCTATTTTACAATAGTTATAGCAGGCACATTAAATCCATGACAATCGGCAGATTCAGCAATTTCGGCCATGTCAAAACCGCATTCTGCCAGCTTGGCAGAGCCACGATGCCGGTGCGGTGTGGGGGCACACATGTGAAATACAGGAGGGTGCGGCCCATATTATTTGGCTGAAATACCAAAGGGACGTCAGAAATCCCGGTTCTAAGACCACTGGAACCGCGATGTTCCGCCCATTACCGCCGGTTGCCAAAAATCATGCCGCCCGCAGTGTGGACCTTAAATGTCCAGACTGCTTTGTGGCTCAGAATCACCAACGCCCATGCGGCTGTCACCCGTAACCACATTCGCCTGCGCTGTGTCTACGGGACATCTCACCCCCCTCGCCATCCCGGCCATTATTCGGACCGGCGCGTAGTGCTCTGTCAATCCTAATTTGTAGGCTTGACAGAGCACTCGTGTACTATTTCCCCGGCGGCAATTCATAGAGCACCAGATCGGCATGTTCGCGTTGAAAATATTTCAACGCCCATTCATCCGGGAACAACAACACGGGCTGTTGCCGCGCATCAAGGGCCTGCCCGATTTTCTTATACTGGACGGCCTCCTCCACCTGATCCGCGCGGGCGTTCGGGGTCAGCCAGCGCATCACTTCCCACGGCGCTTTTTCAAAGCGGGTATCCGCGCCATATTCACTTTGCAACCGATATTGCACCACCTCAAATTGCAGCGGCCCGACCGCCGCCAGCAGAGGAAGCCGTGTGGGGGAGTGCCGCACCTGCAGCGCCTGGGTCACACCTTCCTGCAATAGCTGATCCAATCCTTCGCGGAAACGTTTGAACTGTGCGGTATTGGTGGAATGAATATACGCAAAGCATTCCGGCAAAAATTGCGGAATTTCATGGTATACAATCGCCGGGTCTTCGGTCAGTGTATCACCAATACCCAATTCATCATGCCCCACAAGACCAATGACATCACCGGGATAAGCCTCATCGACTGTTTCCCGATCGCGGCCAAAGAGTTTATGCGAACTTGCGAGCCGGACTTTGCGGCCGCTTTGCACATGAATTACGCTCATATCCCGTGTGAATTTACCTGAACAAACCCGCACAAATGCAATGCGATCACGATGCCGCGGATCCATATTGGCCTGAATCTTAAAAATAAAACCGGAAAAGGCCCCTTGCTCCAACGCCACAATGCGGTCGCCGGACTTTCGCGGCTGTGGCGCAACGGCATACTGCAGAAACGCATCCAAAAGCATCTGCACGCCAAAATTATTGGCGGCGCTGCCGAAGAATACGGGGGTTAACTTGCCGGCATGAACCTGCGCCATATCCAATGTCGTACCAGCCCCTTCCAACAGGCTCAACTCCGCATGGCATTGCCTGTAAAGATTTTCACCCAACGCCATCCGCACGGACGGATCATCAAATTGCGATACCGCCACCGGCGCACGATAGGCCCCATGCGGCGTGCGTTCAAATAAATGTACCGCCCGGCCTACGCGGTCAAAGACACCGCGAAATTCCTTGCCGTTACCTAATGGCCAATTCATGGCGACAACGCGCAGAGTCAGTATACGTTCGAGTTCATCCAATAACTCCAATGGCTCGCGTGCGGGCCGGTCCAGCTTGTTCATAAATGTAAAAATTGGTATGCCGCGCCGTCGGCAAATTTCAAAAAGCTTCCGCGTTTGTGGTTCAATACCCTTGCCGGCGTCAATGATCATGATGACGGCATCCACGGCTGTAAGAACACGATACGTATCTTCCGAGAAGTCTTTATGCCCTGGAGTATCAAGCAAATTGAGCCGATAGCCGTTGTAATCAAATTGCAAGACGGTGGAACTAACGGAAATACCGCGCTGGCGCTCAAGCTCCATCCAATCGGAAGTCGTGGCGCGTTGCGATTTCCGGGCGGTAACAGAACCGGCCAATTGCACGGCGCCGCCATAGAGCAGCAGTTTTTCGGTCAGTGTGGTTTTGCCGGCATCCGGGTGCGAAATAATGGCAAAGGTTCTTCTTCGGGCGATTTCATCGGAAAACATAAGAACTTTCAAAGCGACAGTTTGGGGGATCAAGGAGATGCAACGGTGCATACCGCGTAAAGCCTGCGGCGGATGCAAAAGCTCTAAGGAGGTGTCAACCATGCTGAAGGTACGATGTACCAGGATAATTTCATAATCCCATATTACCGGATTTATCAGCTAAATCCCAGCACTGATCACTTGGTTACGCCATGTCTTGGCGGCACGTCTCCGTCGGATGAAACCGATGCGGTAACCGGGGTACGCCAGTGGCCGAGCCGCCCTGGTGCGGCCATATTGCTGCAGGATTTTCCTATTGTATCCGTGTTTGTGTTCATGGATACTGTGAAAACCGATCCAGGCTCGTACCGACACACCACCACATTCCCGCCATCCACCGCCAGCCATGTAGGCGGCAACTCGGTCCAGCAGCCGCTGTTGAAATACTCAACATCCTGCTCTCTGGCCGCGGCGGAATGATGCGTGTGGCCGCAGATGACCGTATCACACCTTAACCGCCGCGCGTAGGCGATGGATCTATGCTGAACTTTTTCCAGGCAGTGGAGAAAGACCTTGGAACGGGCTTTAGCCAACCGCGCGATATAATGCCGCCGGTCCAGACGCTGGAGTATGCTATAAATACTGTCACCCATCCAGGTGATCATCGGATGATCGTCTATAAAATCGTCAAAAATGTGGCCATGTAGCACCAGCATCCGGCGCTTGGCGGAGGTAAAAATATATTCGTTGCGCACCTGCACGCCCAGGAGATGCGAGATAATTTCCGCTGGGCCGTCATGATTGCCGCAGGTCCAGATGACCTCCATTTTGTCGGAGATGTGGCGGATCATGGACAGCACCTTCCAGTGCGTTTTTTTGAGCCGCCGAAAATCTATCGAATCGAAAACATCGCCATTGATGATTAAGCGCCGGCAGGCAAGGTTTCCTTCGAGAATATCCCCCAGAAAACGAATAATCAGTTTAGCCTGGCAATTATTGGAACCAAGGTGAAGATCGGAAATAATCACAGCATCCATGCCAATATGGTAGCCGATGGATATTTAGAAAATAAAAATATAGCGCTAAGAAATGATGTGCTTGTGTTTGCCACTTACACTTCATGTTCCAGGTGTTCAATTTGTTCTGCGGTGAATACCGGGCCATCTTTGCATACATAGACAGGACCGATATTACAGCGGCCACATTTGCCTAATCCACATTTCATACGATTTTCCAGTGTGGTGTAGATATTTTGATTATTGAAACCAAGTTTGCGCAAAGTCTGAAGTGTAAACATGATCATGACAGGTGGCCCGCACAAAATGGCGGTGCAATTTTCCGGTGAAGGCTTGGCGGCCTCGACCATTTGCGGCACAAAGGCAGTATAACGGCGTTGCGCCGCATTCAAATTCGCAGTACCGAGTTCCTTCAAGTTAAGGGCCGTCCAGCCTTCGGCGGCTGGTTCGGTGCTCAGGCCTGGGCCTTGCGCATTGGGTTTCCAGTCAATGCACAACCACAGATTCATATCCGTGCGGGCTTCCCAAAGTGCCAGTTCCTCTTTATAGACGTGATCAGCCTGGGTTTTGGCGCCGTAAACAACCGTAATGTGTCCATAATCGCCCCGATTATCAAGGCAATACTGCAGAACACTGCGCATCGGAGGTAGCGCAATACCGCCGGCGATAAATAGTAAATTCCGCCCCTTCCAAGCCTCCACCGGAAAGCTGTTGCCGTAGGGACCGCGGAAGCCGACGATATCGCCGACATCCAGCCTTCGCAAAGCCCGCGTGACGCGCCCGGCCATGCGGAACGTACACTCAATATAACCTGATCGGGTGGGACTGCTGGCGATACAAAATGTGCTCTCGCCTTCGCCCAGGGCGCCGTAAAGTCCAAATTGCCCAACGCGATAATTGAAGGACTTGCTTTCCGCTGGATCAACAAATTCGAGGCGCAACGTTCGCACATCGGGGGTTTCATCGCGCAGAGCCGCAATTTTCATCAGATATGGCCGGTAAATATTCGGGGATGCCGTCGGCGTATGGGCTTCAATACCCGGTGCCGGAAGATTGCTGAATTCCTCCTCCGCGCGGTCCGGCAGTGGTCGGGGAGCCAAGGTATCTAATTCCATGAGATTGCCCAGCAGGTCCAGGCCGGCGGGACAATTTCTGATGCACCGTCCACAACCGGTACATAAAATCTGCTCGAATTTTTCCGGATAGTAGCGGAATTTATGCGACAGCCGTTGCCGCCATCGGCTGCCCTGATCTGGGCGCGGATTATGGCCGGAAGTATGGAGGGTAAAAAGCGGAAACGTGCAGGCATCCCAATTTTTCTGGCGCAGGCCTTGATTCCCGTGCATTTCGTCCTGGATATCAAAGCAATGGCACGTGGGGCAGGTAAAGGCACAAGTTCCGCATGCCAGGCATGATTGCGCCCACTGCTGCCAAATTGGACTGTCAAAGTTATCTTCCAACGCCTGCCGCACCCGCTGCGGATCAAAACGCCGGGGAATGCTATGCCGCACTTTCACCCGCTGTTCCAGCAATCCGGCAGGAAGTTCGGTGGATGCCGCAGCCGCGGCTGGGGCAATGAGTGCCAGTAACAATTCCCCCGCTGGCGTATTCGCTTCCGCCAGGAATCGGTCATCCGGCAATTCCGTCAGCAATATATCTCCGGAATTTTCCCCCGCCGGATCAATACCCACCGAGGTGCAGAAACAAGCCTCATCCACCGCTTGTTGACACGCCATTACCACGAAGGCCAAATTCTGCTTGCGCTGCTCAAAAAAAACATCATGGCTGGTCCAACCGAACAGCGGAGAGAGAATTTCCGGGGCCGCCGCATCACAGGGCCGTGCGCCGAACACCACCACTGGCGAAAATTGCAAATTCGGCTCGGAAACGGAGATATTCCGCTCTTCACGGGTAATTTGCAGAATGGGTTCGCTGCGCGGAAACCAGGCATCTTTGGGACTCATGCGTGGTAACCCGCGGCCTAACCCCGTAGCGATGGGAGATTCGGGCGTCAGTTTCCGGTATTCCGTACGACCGCCAACGGCTCCGGGAGCTTCCGCTCCCACCCGTACCGGTGCCACCACCATCCTTCCGGCTGCCAACATGGCCGCCGGCCATTGTTCCACGCTCGTCCGCGACAGTATCCGCCACACCCGGCGGATTTCCGGCGGTGGTTCGAGAGGTGGAATTTGAACAGTTACATCCGTCATCATTCGTCCTAGAGTATAAAACTTTCCTGGTCATTGGGGCGGAAATCTGCCTGCAAAGGCACACCATCCGGGGCGATGCCTGCCCGGTAGCCAAAATGCTTTAATGCCGACCGGGCCATTGCCGCATTAAGCAGTCCCAGCGGTATGCCCGCCGGGCAGGCTTCGTCACAGGCACCGCAGCCAATGCAGCGGCCCGCCAGATGAAACGCTCTTACCAGATGCCACGAAAAATTGCCCGGACCATCGGCGGCCGTGGGAAACCATTGCGGCATATTTTTATCGGTAAAACACTGCGCACAGTTACACATCGGACACGAACCACGACAGGCATAGCAGCGAATACATCGGGTGAAGTGCTGCTTCCAAAAGTTCCACCGCGCCTCAATGGATAATGCCATCAACCGATCCAACGATTCCCATACGTGATCCGAAAAACCGCTGGGACGATCTGCAGGTGGGGGGGTGGCGGAATACCAGGTGTTGATGGCTCCGGTATTGGTTAAGTCCACCGTCCCCAGGAATTTTCCCTGCGTGTCAACCGCAAAAACAGTTACCTGACCCGGTCCGATCTGTTTTTCCTGCAACAACACATTCAGGGCCAGTGCTTCGCGCTTACGCGCTATGATACCCACCGGACTTAGCTGTCGGATTTCAGTGCGTTTAAAAAGCCGGGTCAAATTGCCGGAATTTTCCGCCACCAGCAGATTCTTAAGATTTTCCGGATCGCTGATCCATACCGCCTGTAACGCGCCGGGTACAGAACGTTTTTTCCAACCCAGAATGGCTTTGCTGGTTCCCTTTTCCAAGGCTTGGCGTAACGCCGCCAGCAGGGCCGGATCGACCGCCATTCCTGAATCACCACCTGTACCCGCGGTTGCCGGTTCCAACGTACCGATATCCGGAGCTGATGGTATAGTCAGGTCCGGAACACGGTCTGCCGCTATTTCCCGCATCGCCTGATAAGGTCCGAGCGTGCGAATATCTTCCGTAAAAGTCCGGATCGTTTTTACCCATTTGGCACCCTCCGCCGCCGAAATCCAGGCCAGGTCCAGGCGTCGCAGGTCCACACCCAACGTATCAAGTAGATCACGTAACAGCATCCAACGGCGGCGGGCGCGATAATTGCCGGAGGTATAATGACAATCTCCCGGATGACACCCGCTGACGATCACACCATCGGCTCCCTGTAGAAAGGCACGCACGATAATGCTTATATCAATGCGTCCCGTACAAGGCAGCATGATCGTCCGGACATTGGACGGATAAGTCATGCGGCTGGTTCCGGCGAGATCCGCGCCGGCATAAGTACACCATCGGCAAACCAACGCTACAATACGCGGCTCAAACGCCCCAAGCGTATGTGCCGCCATATCGGGTGTTGATTCCGCACAGGAACAAACCGACGGTGACGGGGTTACGGGCAGATGAACTTCACTCATAATGACACCTAAATCGCCAAAGCATCCAGCGCGGCGAATACCTGTTCTTCATTGAACCCATCCAGATCAATGGATTTGCTGCGGCATAATGACACACAGGTTCCACAGCCCTGGCATAATCCTGGATTCACCCGGGCAATCACTTTGATTATGTCGCCATGGCGATCCCGTATCTCCTCTTTCTCAATGGCCTGATACGGGCAGCCTGCCGCGCAGGTAAAGCAACCCACACAGGTGGAATACACCGGCGGTGCCGTGCGGTTGACATGCGCCACCACGGGATCCCGCTGCAATTGTTTTTTGCTCAGCAACGCCAGAACCTTGGCCGCCGCCGCTGAGGCCTGAGAAACCGTTTCAGGAATATCTTTTGGTCCCTGGCAGGCCCCCGCCAGATAAATTCCCGCGGTATTGGTTTCCACGGGCCGCAATTTAGGGTGAGCTTCGCTAAGCCATCCGTCCGCGTCGTAGCCAATGCTGAGCATTTGTGCCAGGGTCCGAACATCATGCTGCGGAACGGCGGCGGTCGCCAGCACCACCAAATCCGCGCGGATATCCATACGTTCTCCGCCATTGAGCGTATCGGCGGCCTGTATAACCAATTGCCCTTTTTCCGGGTAAATACGCGCCGCACGCGACCGCAAATACAGCACCCCGTCCGTTTCCACGGCCCGGCGATAAAATTCGTCGTATCCCTTGCCTGGCGTGCGCACATCCATACACAGCACAATGGCTTTCCCACCATGGACTTTATGCCGATACAGCATAGCGTGCTTGGCGGTGTACATACAGCAAATCTTGCTGCAATACGCCCGCCCGCCAGCCGGATCGCGGGAGCCGGCGCACTGGATAAAGGCCACCGTCCGCGGCTCCTTACCGTCCGAGGGCCGCCGGATTTCACCATTGGTTGGACCGGAGGCGGAGGCCAGGCGCTCAAATTGTAATCCGGTAATGACATCCGGATGATCGCCATCGGCATACAACTTCAGGTTTTCTTTTTCCAGCACCTGAAAGCCGGTCGTTACGACAATGGCGCCAACCTGTTCCGTGATGATCTCGTCTTTTTGATCATAATGAATGGCTCCGGTGGGGCAAAGTTTCTGACATATACCGCATTTGCCCGTTTTAAACTTCAAACAGTTGTCCGCGTCAATAACCGGTTTGCTCGGCACCGCCTGCGCAAATGGAATGCCTATGGCGGTGCGTTTGCCAAGACCCTCGTCAAATTCTCCGGCGATTTTCTTCTGCGGACATTTTTGCCAGCAGGTTCCGCAGCCAGTGCATTTGCTCCAATCCACAAAGCGGGCTTTACGCCGCAATGTCACCTGAAAGTTGCCAACGTAGCCGTCCACATGCTGCACTTCGCAATAAGTTTCCAGACGGATATTAGGATGTGAAGCCGCCTCCACCATGCGAGGGGTAAGAATGCACTGGGAACAATCCAACGTGGGGAATGTTTCTGAAAGTTGGGCCATGTGGCCACCCAATGAGCTGGAGCGCTCCACCAAAATGACTTCGATACCGCCTTCGGCCATATCCAACGCCGCCTGAATACCGGCGATGCCGCCGCCGATCACCAAGGCTCGACGGGTGAGAGGAACCTGAATGGGTATCAATGGCGTATTACGTTGCACCCGCGCCACGGCGGAACGTACTATATCCACCGCTTTGGCCGTTGCGCTACCGCGATCCGAATGTACCCAAGAGCACTGCTCTCGTAGATTGGCGATTTCACACAAGTATGGATTTAATCCCGCCGCCGCCACCGCCTTGCGAAAAGTGGTCTCATGCATACGCGGCGAACAGGCGCCGACGATAACCCCTGTGAGTTTATGTTCCACCACCGCCTGCCGTATTTGCGCCTGCCCCGGTTCGGAACATGTGTAACGGTAATCAGAGGCATATACCACACCTGGCATCCGCCGTGCCACTTCCGCGACATGCGCGCAATCCACCGTCTTACCGATGTTTTCACCGCAGTGACATATAAATACACCTATTCTTGACACCGCTGTTCTGCCTTTCTGTTCTTGGAACACCGGCAACAATGGCACTACCCCATTGCACCGTCGTGCCATAACCTCATTTTTCCACCGCGATACCGCGTGGTATTGCTGTTTCCCTCTTGCCGGAATTTTTACTACCGGCGCTCTGCAATGCCGCAGTCAGCGTTGGTTCCACCGGCACAAAGTGGCGATCCATACCTAAACTTTCTTCCGGTAATCCCAACGCCAATCCAATTAATTGCGTCAGATATAACACCGGCATGGGCGGCGCTGCGCCGACGAATTCCGCCTGCCGCATGTCCAGATTGCTGTGACACATCGGACAGGCTAAAACAACAAGATCGGCGCCGCTTTCACGGGCGGCGGCAAAAATTTTACGGCCTTGCCGCAATACCACCTGCTTGGAAGACAAGGAAAAACCGGCTCCGCAACATTCCAACGCCATAGACCAGCGTACCGCCTGCGCACCAGTTTGGTTGACCAGGCCCTCCATATTGCGCGGCGCTTCGACGTTGGCGGCCCCGGTTATCGCCGGGGGACGCACCAGCAGGCAGCCGTAATAGCAGGCGACTTTCAGCCCTTTAAGCGGTTGCGTAACACGTTGGGATATAGCCTTCGCGGGTAGATTTTCCAACCAGCTCAAGACATTGATAACCTGCAAAGCGGTAATGTCCACATCCGCCGCCGACGCCTGAGCTTCCATGCTCTGATGCGCCATACTGGCATTGCGTTTGGCGCTTTGCACCGCCGCCGCCAGGCGCGAATAACACATGGCGCATGGAGCCAACACTCGATCCATGCCCGCCCGCCGGGCCTTGGATAAAGAATCCGCAGCCAAGCTGAACGCAGCAGAATGGTTAATGGCGTGGGCGCAGGACGCGCCGCAACACACCCACTGCGGAATTTCCTGCAATGGTTCGTTCAACGCCTCGGCCACAGCACGCAACGAAATATCATACTCACTGGCCGAGCCAGTTAGACTGCAGCCGGGATAATATCCCAGTGGATTCATTTTTCACCTGCTTGCTTTACGCCATCACCCGTATGCTTCACCCGCTCCATGGCGGTTTGAACTCCTTGGGTATCAACAGCAGCGGCGGGCCGCAGGTGCAATTTTCCCCGGCGGAACATTCCCATTCCAACCGTCGCGTCCTGCAACCAATGGCCAGTGGCTATTTTGTAGCGCAGCACCAAGCTCATTTCATCAATGCGCCCGCGTTTCAAAGCCTCGGCTAGAAATCCACGATGAAAGTTTTGAATATCTCGACTACGTTTATCCGTTGCCGCCACATCCAGCGCCAGCGCCTGTTCGCGCAGTACATCCATGGCTCCGGCGATGTCCACGCCTTGTGGACAGCGCGTGGTACAAGCCTGACATCCGGCACATAGCCAACACGTTTGTGAATTAAGTGCTTGATGGGCGTAACTCGCCGCTCGGGCTGGATCATCGGAAAAAGCGGATTCCAGTTGCAACAGCCGCATGATGCGTGTCGGACTGATTTCCATCACCCCCGGCACATTCTGTGGACAACCCGCCGCACAACGCCCACATTGATAGCAATTGAGAGGAGAAGTCCCCGTCGCTTCGGCTATCAACTCAGCCAGTGTACTGCCAAACGGCTTATGTTCTTCCTTTTGCATGATGCCGACTCACAATATAGTAAAGTCCCATTTACCACCATGCCCGTTTACAACCTTCTTTTCATTATTCAAAATAGTTGTTGGAAAGTCAACACATCTTGGCGATTTTATCTCCGCATCGGCCGATATCGCCGGAGATACTCCGGAACCTCTACACGCAGAGCGATGTCATCCGGGACATCCACGATGCGGCGGCGCGTTGAAACTGCGGTGGATCGGTCTGTCGTCGCAGCGGGGGATGTTAATTGCGAACTTGCCGCCTATAATTATTATAGGTTGGGTAAGGTAATGGCTATGGCATCTGACTGATGTAAGTAGGATTATGTGGATGAATGGCCCTTGGAACTGGTTCCCGTGGATGATGATATTTCCGTTGATATTTCTGACATTACTGATCGTGATGGTGGTGTTTATACTTCGTGGCGGCGGGCCGATGTGTGGCGGCCATGGAACGCACCCGAAAGAAGACAGCGCCCGGAATATTCTGGATCGGCGCTATGCCCGCGGTGAAATTAGCCAGGAAGAATATCAACGCATGAGAAAAGAAATCCAATAGCACCAATCGGAGAAATAAATAACATGAATCGGAAAGAACATTGGGAAACCGTTTACACGAAAAATAAGGATACCGAGGTTGGATGGTATCAAGCTGATCCGGAAATCTCCTTTAGTCTCATTGAAAAAGCCTCGTCGAGTCAGGGAAGAGTTATTGATATTGGCGGCGGAACATCCCGGCTTCCGGAAAAGTTATTGGATCACGGTTACCAAGAAGTTGTCGTACTGGATATTTCAGCGGCGGCCGTGGCCAGGAACAAAGCCCGGCTGGCGGAGCGGGCGGGACATATTCAGTGGATGGTCGCCGACGTCACGGAGGTGGAGCATCTGGGCCAATTCGATATTTGGCATGATCGGGCGGTTTTCCATTTTCTCACCGCACCGTCGGATCGCAGGCGTTACGTTGAGCTGGCGGGCCGAACGCTTCCGCAGGGCGGTCATCTGATTGTGGGTACTTTTGCGCTGGATACACCGCCACGCTGCAGCGGGTTGGATGTGCGTTGTTATGACGCGCCAAGCCTGACGGCTGAATTCAGCCCCTCTTTTCGCGTGGTTGAAGAGACATCGCATATACACACCATGCCGTCCGGAAAGCTGCAGCACTATATTTTTCTGACGTTCCAGCGGGTGTGAGCGGTTTTCAAGGTCTAAGGATGTAATTCCTGTAATAAAATAGTTTATATGTTCTCAAGCCGGTTATCGGACATAATTCTACAACGATTGACATTGCGACGTTACGTCAATTACCGCTGTTTGCCGAAAAATATGGCCATACCCATTACCGATCTTCGGAGATTCCCGATAAAAATGGGCGCACGCCGCGTACCTTGTCCTAGGAAATCTGGAATAGGCCGCGTGCCGACTTCTACCAATCCAGCGTCTTGAGCCACGCCTGCCGGAATTGCTCCACGGGTGTGTTGATAATCGTTTTCCCGGCGACAGAGCGTACCACCAGTTTCGGTTCCAGCGTGACACGCCCCAGAATTCCAAAGGCCAGGCCCCTTAATTGCCGTAACACCTCGTCGAGATGTTCGGGCTTAACTTCCAGAATGTAGCGCGTAGGGGATTCGGAGAAAAGCAAAATGTCATCGCGGTCCACATCCTGGCCATGCGGTACACCGGTAAGATCAATGGCCGCTCCCAATCGCCCGGCAAAAAGCATCTCTGCTAAAGCCACCGCCAATCCGCCCTCCGACGGATCATGCGCCGCCGCCACCCGGCCCCCCGCGATTAACTTGGCCATGGTACGGTGTAGGTTCGGTGCGGTGGTCAGATCCACTGCGGGAATGCTCCGGCCATTCTGATTGTGCAATGCGTAATACCAGGATCCGCCCATGTGCCGATGTGTCTGCCCCACCAACAGCAGATAATTCTCCGCCCCCTTGGCGTCCATGGTAATGCACCGTGCCACATCTGCGATAATGCTGATGGAACTGATCAGCAGGGTATACGGAATGCAAATGCGTTTGCCCTCATCGGTGATAAATTCATTGGACAGCGAATCTTTGCCGGAGATAAACGGCGTGCGAAACGCCATGGCTCCGTCATAACAGGCCTGGCACGCCCGCACGAGAGCGCCAAGGTGTATGCGATCCGTACATTTTGGCCAGCAGAAATTATCCAATAGCGCGGTGCTTTCCGGATCCCCCCCGACGCACACGATATTACGAATTGCCTCATCCATACCGTTTAAGGTCATCTGGTACGGATCCAGATCACCCAAACGCGGCTGGCAACCGTTGGCCAGCGCCACGCCCCGCTTGCTGCCTGGAATCGGGGCCAGCACCGCGGCATCACCGGGGCCATCGCCGCCGGGGCCAATCAGTGGTTTAACTACTGTCGCCCCCTGCACTTCATGGTCATACTGGCGGATAATCCAATGTTTACTGGCCAGCGTCGGCATCGCCAATAATTGGCAAAGCGTTTCAGCATAATCCAGCGGTTCCGCAACTGCAGCTTTTGGCAAAACCGGTTCCTGCCAGACCGCCTGCCGCATCGGACTCGGTAGGCCGTTATGGATAAATTCCATATCCAACGAGCCAACCGTGTCGCCCTTATAAAGCAACGTCAATTGCCCGGAACCGTCAAACACGCCGATGTCGGTGGCTTCCACATCCTCACTGGCCGCCAATGCCAAAAGTTGCGCCACATTTTCCGCGGGCACGGAGAGGACAATTCTTTCCTGCGCTTCGCTGATCCAGATTTCAGCATAATTCAGGCCTTCATATTTCAGCGGAACTTTATCCAGTTCCACGCGGGCGCCGGTGTGCGAGCCCATCTCGCCAACGGCGCTGGATAAACCACCGGCGCCGCAATCGGTGATGGCGTTATACAGCGGCCCATTGGTGGCGTCCCGCGCCTGCAAAATGACATCCAACATTTGTTTTTCCGTGATCGCATTACCGATTTGCACCGCATGGCTGAATTCGTCACCATGCTTGTCGGTTAAGACATCACTGGAGAAAGTGGCCCCATGAATACCATCGCGGCCGGTGCGGCCCCCGATGAGAATAATGCGATCCCCAGGTTTCACTTCGCGTTTTTGCGCCACAGACCGCGGCAACAAGCCCACACATCCGCAGAATACCAGCGGATTGCCAATATAGCGTTGATCAAAATAAACCGCGCCGTTTACCGTCGGTATGCCCATGCGATTGCCGTAATCCCGAACGCCCGCCACCACTCTCTGCGCGATACGGCGCGGATGCAACACCCCCTCCGGCACCTCTTCCGGCGGCGTGGATGGATCCGCAAAACAGAAAATATCCGTGCCGGCAATCGGCTTGGCGCCGCCGCCGGTGGCCATGACATCGCGTATGCACCCACCAATACCCGTGGCCGCGCCACCGTAGGGTTCAATGGCGGAGGGGCGATTGTGCGTTTCAACTTTCATGCACACCGCCCACTGGTCATCAAGGGCGATTACGCCCGCATTATCCTTGAACACGCTAAGTGTCCATGGCAAATTCAGCTCTTGGGTGGCGCGAAAAATTGTGGATTTCACAAGGTTGTCAATGTATTCCATCTGATCGCCGGCAATGCGATGCTCATGAATATCCTGTTCCACCGAACCTGCGGGATGATGGGAAAAATGTACCTGCGCTTTAAGCGTTTTATGAACGCAATGTTCGCTCCAGGTTTGCGCCAGCGTCTCGAGTTCCGCATCAGTGGGCTCACGGTTCAACGTGCAAAAATGTTTTTGAATAGCCTTCATTTCCGCCAGATTCAAAAACAGATGCCCGCGCCGCGACAACTGCTGGAGCTGATCATCGGGCAGATGGCATATCGGTATCTCCACGCGTTGCAGCGTATAGGCTTTTCCCTGGGGGAATGCCGCGGGGATAAACGCGGTTTCGTGGATTTGCTCAATGGAATCATTCGCCAATATACGCTTGGCAATCCGGCTGGAGGCTTCCGTGGTCAGATGCCCGGCCAGCACATACCGCCGCCCCGTACGCACCATGACGACCGTGGGGCGGCGCGGCAAATCCAGCAAATCCGCAATCGCCATTTCCGCGCTGGCCGCTGCGGGGTCCATAACCCCAGGCTTCAGATGCACTTCCACCAACCGTCCCGCACCTACGGTTTCATGGCCAAGAACCACGCGTTCCGTTACCGGATCCGCCAACAGGCTGCTGGCGATTTTATAAACCTGTGCGGACGTGAGAATTTCCGGTGGTCCTTGCAGCAGAAATACCCGCGCGGTCTGAACCCCATGCACTTCGGCAATGCCCAGTTGCCGAATCTCCGCAAGTACCGCAGAACCCAGCGGATCATCGGCGGGATTTTGCGGATGAATTTCAATGCGATATACAGCCATAATGCTCCTGCCAGAGTTCCACGCCCAGCGCGGGATTTCCACGCACCGAACAACCGAACATAGGACTCCGCCCGGGTAATCGCAATCCCGACCATTACTCGGAGAGACTCCTGACCGATATTATGCGCGAGCCGCACCATTTCCGCATCCTCCTGGTCGATGCGCACCTTATGTACGCAAACATTAAGGCGACGGTTTGGTGACTGACATCGCGAAATGCAGGACTGTTTGGGCCGGCAATTTGTGCATTCGTGTGATCACCATCTGGTCCCACGTCGAGTTCACTTTGTGGGTCAATGCCACTTTGTCACCGGGCCTAATTCCTGGCAGCGACACTCCAGACGCAAGTTGATACGGCATGGTTATGGCCATCACCGGTGCAACAAAGTTTTTAATTTTCCAAAAAAAGCTCCGGAACGCATGTGGTTGAGCTGTTTGGTCCATTTCTGTTCCGCGGTAAACTTGCGATCCAGTGCGGTAGCCTCTTCCCGCATGAGGGAAAGAATTTTTTCATCATCCTTGGCTTCCAGCCAGAAGCCGTGTTCCGGGCAACAATCAATCTGCAATCCAAAAAATCGGTATTCAAATCGTTTGAGGCCCGCGGAACAGACCGGGCACTTCAGTTGGGTGGGTCAGTCCACGACATACAGTGAGCCGGTCTTCACTTCCGGATCAATCGCGAGGTCCTCAAACTCGTCAAGTTCGGCTGGAGTAAACCAGAGGCCTTTGCACGTTGGGCAGACATTTACCATAACCCCACGGTCATTGCTGGGCTGAAGATCAATATTGCAATTCGGACATTTCATAAAAGATTTTATACCCGGTAAGCGCTCCAGTCGCAAGGCAATATTAAAAATCGCCGGAAAAATCGGCCCACGCATGCGTGAGGGTTATGATGCAAGCGGCTGTATTGTTTGGCGGGATGCAACCTCTCCGCTGCCGACACATGGGCCAAGGCCGGGCGGCTAAAATGGGATATTGTGGTACTGGGCCACGAAAATGTACGATTGTCAAAAAATATGGCCGCACCGGTTATAATCAGGGCATGGCTTTACAACCGGATGATGTTGTGTGCTTTTGTTTTCATGTGCGGTTGCGGAAGATCGAAGCCTTTTGCCGCATTGAAAAACCGTTACATGCCTCGCAAATTTCCGATTGCCTGTCCGCGGGGACCGGTTGCGGCTGGTGTCGGCCAATGTTAAAGCATATTCATCTACAAATTTGCGGCGAGCATTTGCCCGATTGGCGGAAGCCCGCCATAACATCCGGGGCTAGTCCGGTTAGCGCTGCGGATCAGTATCTGGAGGCGCTGGACGTGCAAACTTGGGCGACGGACCGACAGCGTCATCTTGCCGAGGGTCAAGGACTACCGCATTCCAACGGATGAGGAATGCCTTGCAATGCGGTTCTATTTTCGTACGACACCCTACATCGTCTGCCGCCCGCAGAAGACCGAGACAATCTGGATGAACGTTCTCATTCTTTCGTGATATCGTCGAAACCATTATAATTATAACTATGTTCGCGAAATGGTTTGCGCGCACAGGCTTGATGGCCTCAAGGAGAATTTTGATGATTTCCCGGCGGAAAACCCGGCAGGTAATGGTTGGAAATGTGCCCATCGGCGGCGATGCCCCAGTGGTGGTGCAGTCTATGACCAGCGGCTACACCCATGATATCGACAAGTGCGTGCGGGAGATCAATAAACTGGCCTCCGGCGGCGCGGATATTGTGCGTGTGGCGGTGCCGGAGCGTAAAGATACTGAAGCGCTAAAAGAAATTATCAAGCAGGTGCATGTGCCGATTGTGGCGGATGTGCATTTTCATTTCCAGCGTGCTTTGGAGGCCATTGACGCCGGCGTAAGCAAAATTCGCCTGAATCCCGGCAACATCAATGATCGCAAGCAGGTGGAAACTGTGATCGATGCCTGCAAGGAACATAAATTGCCCATTCGCGTTGGCGTCAATGAAGGGTCAATTGTTGAACGCAAGGACAAGCAGAAGCGCATGCGCGAACTGGGCGGTGTTTTTGGTGACAACCGGCATGGCCACATTCTGGCCATTATGATTACCAAATTGGAAGAATATCTGGACATATTCTACGAACGGAATTTTCATGACATTGTGATTTCCGCCAAATCCATTGATCCCATTCTGGTTATTGACGCTTATACTGAAATTTCCAAACGCTTTGATCACCCGCTGCATCTGGGCGTTACCCACGCCGGACCCAAAGAAACCGGCACGATCCGCAGTGTGGTTCCACTGGGCACCCTGCTGGCCAACGGCATCGGTGATACCATCCGTATCAGTTATGCCAATGATCCGATTTATGAAGTTCAGGATGGCCTGGAATTGCTTTATGTTCTGGGCCTGCGGCAGCGCCATGGCGCGGAACTTATCGCGTGCCCCACCTGCGGGCGCATTCAGGTGGATCTTTTTACCCTGGTGCAGTCTGTCAACCGCAAGCTCAAGGAAGAAATTACGGTGCCGATTAAGGTTGCGGTCATGGGTTGTGTGGTCAACGGACCGGGTGAATGCGAAGGGGCGGATGTGGCGATTTTCGCCGGTGATAAGCGCGGCATTATTTATGTGCAGGGGCAAAAAGTCGGCAATGTTCCCGAAGAGAACATTCTCGAGGCACTGTTGGATGAATGTAAGAAATTTCAGACCAAAGTGCTGCGCGGTGAAGCCAGGCTGGGTGAAAAGGTGGTCGATATTCTACCTCCGGATCCCGTTGGTGAATTGGGTTCCGGCTACGACAAAATCGCGGCGGCCAGGGCGGATGGTGGAACTGCTTTGCCGGTATTCAATCAATGATACAATGCCGCTTGGCCGCGACGCCACATGGGGCGGCGTGTGTCGTATTGCGTTTTCAGGGTTTAGTTTTCAGTATGTGTCCGGCCTGGCGGCTGGCAAGACGATGCTGAAAACTTGCCTGTATCTAGTGGATAAATTCAATGTTTGATCAACTATCAGAAAAATTTTCCAATCTGTTTCGGAGTCTCTCCGGACGCGGTCGTATCAGCGAGAGTAACGTTCGCCAATCCATGGAGGCAGTGCGCAACGCGCTGCTGGAAGCGGATGTCCATTACGATGTGGTACAGGAATTTACCGACCGCGTGCTGCAGAAGGCCGTTGGCACGCAAGTGCTCAATGCGGTGGACCCCGGCCAGCAGATGGTCAAAATTGTTTTTGATGAACTGGTCGCGTTAATGGGACCGGTGGATACCCGTATTCTATTTGTTGATCCGCCGCCAACCATCATCATGATGTGCGGCTTGCAGGGTTCAGGCAAAACCACCACCTGCGGCAAGTTGGGCCTGTACCTGAAGGCCAAGGGGAAAAATCCTCTGCTGGTGGCCGCCGATACCCAGCGCCCCGCCGCCATTGAACAGTTGGCCACCTTGGGCCGGCAGACTGAAATTCCGGTATACCGGGAGGATGGTAATCCCAATCCTGTGGCGATCTGCCGCCGCTCCATTGATTTTGCCCGCCAGAATGGCCGCGATGTGGTGATTCTGGATACCGCGGGCCGGCTGCATATCGATGAAGAACTTATGCGGCAACTCCAGCAGATTGGTCAGAGCGTTAAACCACATCAGGTTTATCTGGTGGTGGATGCTATGGTTGGGCAGGATGCCGTTAATTCCGCCAAAGCGTTCAATGCGAAGCTGGAATTGGATGGCGTTATTCTCACCAAGTTTGATTCCGATACGCGCGGTGGAGCGGCAATTTCGGTTAAGTCAGTGACCGGCAAACCGATTAAATTCCTCGGCGTGGGGGAAAAACTTCAGGCCTTGGAGGAATTTCACCCGGATCGCATCGCCCAGCGCATTTTGGGCATGGGTGATATTCTTACGCTGGTTGAAAAAGCCCAGCAGCATGTTGATGAAGCTAAAGCCGCCGAGATGCAGGAGAAACTTTCCAGGGACACGTTCACCCTTGATGATTTTTTAGATCAGATGCGCTCCCTGCGTAAAATGGGGCCGCTGAAACAGCTTCTGGGAATGTTGCCGGGCGTTGGCTCCGCTCTTAAAGATGTGCAGTTGCCGGAGAATGAGCTTAACCGCGTGGAAGCGATTATTCAGAGCATGACAGTCAGGGAACGCAAAACCCCGGATGATGTTGATGCGTCCCGGCGGCGGCGTATTGCCAAAGGTTCCGGCACACTGCCGGATGAGGTGTCCCGTCTGATCCGTAGTTTTTCCCAGGCGCGGGATATGTTCAGAAAAATGAATAACATGTCCTTGAAGGGCCGTTACAGGGCCATGCAGGATCTGCAAAATATCAGTCCCGGTGCGTTGGCATCGAGAAATATAGGTAGCGTGGTGCGGCAACTTCCAGCGCGCTTATCACTGGAACAGAAACGCCGCGCCCGAGAAAAACGCCGCCGTGGAAAATAACGTCGATGGAGATGCCATGCCTGCCGGATTATCAGCCCTCGCGGGGAAATTTATTGTTTTTGACGGTCTGGATGGCTGCGGTAAAACCACGCAGTTGGACCGGCTGGAAAAAAAACTCCGCGTATTAAACATGCCGGTAACTCGCGTACGCGAGCCGGGCAGCACTCCCGTAGGCGAGCATATTCGAGATTTATTGCTAACCAGCCGGGGTGAAGGATTGCATATCCGCTCTGAAATGCTGCTTTATATGGCCAGCCGGGCGCAGTTGGTTTATGAAGAAATAATACCCGCTCTCAATAAAGGCGCAACCGTGTTGGCGGACCGTTACACCAGCAGCACTTTGGCCTATCAGGGCACGGCCGGGGGAATTCCCCAACAGGATATTTTGGATGTGGCCCGCGCGGCCACGGAAAATCTTTGGCCGGATTTAACGATTATTCTGGACGTGCCGCTGGACCTTGCCCTCAAACGCATTGGATCCGCCAAACATGGCGCTGGCGTTCAACCCGGACTATTTCAGGATCGCATTGAAAATCGGGTGGCGGAATTCCATCAGAAAGTCCGCGCCGGCTTTTTGGAGCAGGCCAGGACTTTTGCGCAGCGCTATCGTGTCATCAGCGCTAAAGGCACGCGTGAGGAAATTGCGGGGAATCTTGAAAAAACGCTGTTGGAGTATTTTGTTCGGACAGCCAACTGAACTTTCGCGTACCGCGCTTCATCTGGGCACGTATCATCGTGCGGTGGTCGTGCGTAGCCCTTCTTGTAGGGCGAGTCCTGTTGGTAGGCAATGACCGATCACCCGCGTCTCCACTTTGGGCTACTACCCCGACTGGTCGCAAAATAGGGCTGCGTCTTGGCGTTTTGGTTTGCCACCAATACCCAGCGCGAATATAGTAAAAATAAGTTTCCGGTATCGTCGGGAACTGGGGCGATGATAAACTTCGCTCCTAAAGTATGGTGTCGGGCGGGAAAGTGACTGCGGCTAATATTGGTGCATGGCTCGGTGGTGAACATATAAAGGATAAGCATTATGGCCAAAGCGGTTGAGTTTGATCTTGTAGTAATCGGTTCCGGTCCCGGTGGATACACCGCGGCGATTCGCGCGGCGCAATTGGGCATGAAAGTGGCCTGCATAGAGAAAGAATCGAAACTCGGCGGTACCTGTCTGCGGGTGGGTTGTATTCCCAGCAAAACATTGCTGGAAGCGACGGAAAAATTGGTGACCGCCCGTGATCGCTTTAAGCGTATCGGCATTCAATGTGAGAATGTTCGCATGGATTTGCCGGTGCTCATGGGGCGGAAGGACCAGGTTGTTTCCACATTGGCCAATGGAATTGCGGCCTTGTTTAAAAAAAACAAAATTGAGCGGATTGCCGGAACCGCAGCCTTTACCTCCCCCAAAACGCTCAAGGTGACTTCTCCCACTGGGGAGCGGTCTATTTCCGCGGCAAAATTTCTCATCGCCACCGGCTCGGTACCGGTGGAGCTGCCAAACTTGAAATTTGACGGCAAGAATATAGTCAGTTCCGATCAGGCCATCGCGTTGGATCGGGTGCCGGAAAAAATGGTGGTCATTGGAGCTGGCGCTATTGGGCTGGAGCTTTCCTCCGTTTGGAGCCGGATGGGGGCCAAGGTAACGGTGCTGGAAATTTACCATACGACATTGCCTGGCGCGGATGAAGAGATGAGTAAATTGATGGAAAGAACGTTGCTCCAGCAGGGGATAACCTTTCACTTCGGCGTGCAGGCCACGGGCCTTAAAGAAGATAAGAATGGTGTGCGTGTGCGTTTTTCACCGAAAGATGCCAAGCCAGGCTCCGGTGCGGCAGAAACCGAATTGGCCGCCGATGTGATACTCGTAGCGGTGGGGCGGCGTGCGTATACCGAAGACCTCAATCTGGCGGCGGCGGGCATACAGCCCGACCCACGCGGGCGCATTAGCATTAATCATGCGTTTCAGACTTCGGCACCGGATATTTTCGCTATTGGAGATGTAGTGGGGGGGGCGATGTTGGCGCACAAGGCGGAAGAAGAGGGCATTGCGGCGGTGGAACTCATGGCGGGAAAGGCTGGGCATGTTGATTACGATACCATTCCGCTGGTGGTTTATACCGCCCCGGAATTGGCGTGGGTAGGTAAAACGCAGGAGGAGTTGACCGCGAAAGGCGTAAAATTCCGTATTGGAAAATTCCGGTTTACCGCCAATTCCAGGGCCATTTGCATGGATGAAGCGCACGGCCTGGTAAAAATTTTAGCCGATGAACATTCCGACCGTGTGCTGGGTGTGCATATTCTTGGCCCCCAAGCCTCAAGTTTGATCGCCGAAGCGGTGATGGCCATGGCCATGGGCGCCAGCAGCGAAGACATCGCTCGTACCTGTCATGCCCATCCCAGTCTGCCGGAGGCAATCCGTGAAGCGGCGCTGGGTGTGGAAGGCCGAACCATTAATTCATAGTACTTATAGCACCGTTTACGATCGCATATCATGTTTTTTAAGTCGGTGTGTATTGCACTGCGTACCGGTACGCGAAATATGTTCTGGGAATGTCGCTTTGCGCTTATAATCCGCTAAAGTGATAGGAGTTGCGATGACGGTAGCATTGCCTGTGTCCGCGAATGCGATGAATAATGGTTCCCTGATGGGGGGGCATTTCCGGCTGCAGGACGTGTCAAATGCCCTGCTGGAGGGGGATTGCTTGCAGCTTCTGGAGCAGTTTCCCGCTCATTGCGTTGATCTGGTATTGTGTGATCTGCCCTATGGCACCACGCAAAACCCTTGGGACAGCCGGATCAACCTCGCCGATTTGTGGGCGGCGTATAAGCATGTTCTCAAGCCATCCGGAGCTGTTGTGTTAACATCACAGGGGATGTTTACCGCACGATTGATGATGTCCAACGAGAAATGGTTTCGTTACAAGCTGGTATGGGAAAAATCCAAGCCGACAAATTTTCTCAATGCCAAGCGGCAGCCCCTGCGAAAACACGAAGACGTGTGTGTTTTTTCGCCGCAACAGCCTCCTTATTTTCCTCAAATGGGCCTGGGTGTGCCCTATGACAAGGGCGTGCGTAAAAATCAGCTATCCGGCTCCTACGGGGATTTTCTTCCGGCCCGTGTCCGCAGCGACGGAGAGCGCTATCCGACGGACGTGGTGTATTTCAAAACCGCCGAGAGCGAAGGATCCGTTTGGCATCCGACGCAGAAGCCAGTGGCGCTGGGGCAATATCTGGTGCGAACCTACAGCCGACCGGGCGATCTGGTAATGGACAATACCTTCGGCAGCGGCAGTTTTCTGGTTGCCGCATTGCTGGAGGGCCGTCACTTTTGCGGCATCGAAAAAAATGACGACATGCAGTTATTTAAAAAGCAGAAAATCGACTACATCACCTTGGCCAGCCAGCGGTTGGGCGAAGCGTGGCAATCGCTGGCGGGCACGACTAGAGATGAAATGGAAACATTCCAGATACAGCGCAAAACCGGCGAGAGGCATACGGAGAAATTCAGTGGCCAAAGCAAAGATTACTTACAACGAGCGATCATGGCGGATCGATGTGATCAGCGAGATCAACGCCTATTTAAGTAACCGGCAACGCGCAATCCGCCGTGCGGGCGGTGAACATACGCTCGTTGGCGGTGGCAGCCTGTTGTTTCCCGATGTCTTGCTCTTCGGCGATCAGCAGCAGGGTCTGATTCTCCAGGGCTGGGAACTCAAGATGCCCGATACGCCGTTATCCGATCCCAGGCTGATCAGTAATTTCAGCGAGAAAGCCCTCCGGCTAGGCCTGAGAAGCTTTCTGGTATGGAACGTGCGCCAGGCTGTGCTCTACATCCGGAATGAAGATGAAAGTTTCACAGCAGAGCGTCAATGGGGGCCTATCCCGATAGCGGGTCGTGCTGATGTGGCCAATGGAAAGCCGCAATGGCTGAAGCTACTTCATCAAATCCTGAACGACTTGAATGACTTTTTTGAGCAACGGCCAGAGACCGGCGTCGCCTTACCAGAAGTACTGCAGGACGCTCTTTTTGCGGAATTCCTCCAAATTTATACGCCATCGTACGCGGCCACGCTGACCTCGGTGCGACGGAAGAATGCAACCCTTCGCGCCGAGATTGACAATTGGTGGAGAGAAAACGCACTGGACCATCCGGATACCGAGGCTGAACAGGTCCTGGCGAAGGTCAATATTCTTAACTGGCTTAACAAGTTCATCTTCGCCCATTGCATGAAGCGCTTTCGTGGTGAAGCGTGCCAAGTGGATGGCGTTACGGGGACAACAACGGTGGCGCAGGCCCGGGACGTTTTCAGAGAAATCACGAGCAAGTGTGATTTCATGGCGGTTTTTCAGACTATGCTTGGCGAACAGTTTGTCGATCCAAAAACATGGCTCGCGCTGACGGAATTCAACGCCCTGCTCTCTGGGGTCCGCCTCGAAGCGGTAGCGCCCCGTCTGCTTACGGAAACCCTTGCCGGTGCGGTTGAACGCAGCCGGCGGAAAACGTCCGGTCAGTTTGGCACTCCATTGCCGCTGGCAGAGCTTCTTGTAAGGGTTACCGTTGATGATATCGAAGGGGGCGTCATGGACCCGTGCTGTGGTACGGGGACGATTGCGCGAGTAGTTTATGACTGGAAAAAGAGGGAAGGCATCACGCCCAGAGACGCCATAGGGCAAATCTGGGCGGGTGATAAATTTACATTTCCGTTGCAACTTGCGACGATGGCACTGGCCGATCCGGAGGCCATCGGAACACCCTTAAATATCTTTTGCCGGGATGCTCTGACGCTGGCCGCAGGCGATAAAATCCAGCTGACTAACCCGAACACCGGAGAGCACTTTGAGGTTGCCATTCCTGCGGCGGATGCCATTGTCTCCAACCTGCCCTTTGTCCGTTTTGAAACGTTCCGAGCGAAGCGCGAAACACGTAGGGAAAGCCACGGTTTGACGCCCATGATTTCCGAAGTATCCGTGCTGGATTCTAAAAGCGATTTATTTGCCCGCATCGTGGTTCGGTTTCCCTTGCTATTGCACGCCGGATCGAGAGTCGGCGTGATTATTGCCAATTCGTGGCTTGGAACACATTGGGGACGGGAGTTCCGCGAGCAAATGACAAAAGACTTCCGCGTACTTGCGGTCATTGCCTCGGCAAACCAACGCTGGTTCACCGCCGCCGCAGTGGTTGCGAATATCCTTGTGCTTGAGCGACGCAATGGTGATGCCACTGCTATTGCCGGTGAACAAACTAATTTTATCACCATAAGAGAACCGCTCGGACAGTGGGCCCAATCAGGAGGTGGCATTGACGAATTGGCTGGGCAGATTGTTTTGGCGGATCGGAATAAGGCGCGCCAACGCGTAAATATAAATTCCATGACCCAAGCACGGATGGCTGAAATGGAAGGTCTGGGCCTGCAATGGACAGCGTTCTTCGCTAATATTGATTTTATGGACGCATTAGGCCCTTCGCTCCTACCCGCCAAAGAAATATTCATTATTAATCGCGGAGAGCGACGGGGATGGGACAAACTATTTTTTCCACCACCGGAGGTGCCGATAGAGCCGGTGTTTATGCTTCCAGTTCTCAAGAATTCGAGACAACTTCACAATCTAATGGCTGTCCCGGATGCGAAAGCATTTTGCTGTTCGCTGTCGTTGGGCCAGTTAAGGGCAAGGCACTACCGGTTGGCATTGGCATGGATCAATAGATTTGCCCACCAGACCAACGGGTCCGCAAAGCCTCTGCCCGACGTGCTGCGTCGAGCTAATTGCCATTGGTATGAGATGAAGCCCAATACGATGGCCGATTTCGCAATCCCAATTAATCCCGATTCGCGGCTATGTGTGTTTCGCCTTCGGCAGCGCGCGTTTGTTAATCAGCGGCTAATTCGCTTTACGCTACGGGAACCTGATTGCATCGATATTGCGCTAACCCATGCGCTGCTGAACTCAAGTCTGGGGATGTTTCTTATTGAGGCCGCGGGTTTTGGTCGGGGCTTGGGCGTATTGGACTTAAACGCCAGCAAAATGGCAGAGTCGTTCCATGTGCTGAATCCGGACGCCATAGGCACAGAACAGGCTGCGCGTATAAAGGCGTGCTTTCAGCCATTACTCGAACGCCCACCCGCGGAATTGCCTACCGAGCTTGCCTCGGCGGACAGGCTGGCGTTTGACGCATGCGTGGCTGATGCGTATGGGTTCTCGGGAGCGGAGCAGGCGATCCGCACGGCATTGAAGAGTCTCTATTGCATACGCAAATCGGCGAAGCTTTAATCCGTGGTTCCCGCTACCCAATGCAGAGAACCATTGTATTTCAAGGGGTTTCCTTATTTTTTCCCTTTACTGTACTGGCTACAATCCCAGAAGTTTCAAGGCTCGTTCCTGCGGGGGTGTCGCATCACTGATCACCGTGTACGTTGGTTCCTCGAC
>JBMFGW010000048.1:0-26982 GCA_049977145.1 Phycisphaerae bacterium | reverse complement strand
CTGATAAATACTGTATTTGAAACCTTAACCTCCCCATTATCGCATCGCCGCCGCGTTGCAGAAACGGTCACAGGCCCTTTAACGGCTTAACGCATACCGCAAAGGGGCAAGTTTTTACCGGTTTTGGTAGAATAATTATTTTGGGGTTTGTTATTCAGGAGTTTCCAGTATGACATCGCGTGAGATACGCAAGGAGTTTATTGAATTTTTCACCCGCCAGAACGGACACACGTTTGTTCCATCCAGTTCGGTTGTACCCCATGATGATCCGACCCTGTTATTCGCCAATGCGGGTATGAATCAGTTCAAGCCTTATTTTCTGGGAACTGCGACCGCCCCGTGGAAACGCGTGGCCAACACGCAGAAATGTATCCGTGCCGGCGGCAAGCATAACGATCTTGATGATGTGGGACGGTCACGTCGCCATCACACCTTTTTTGAAATGCTCGGCAATTGGAGCTTCGGCGATTATTTTAAGACCGAGGCCATTGAAATGGCGTGGAAATTGTTGACTGAGGTATGGCAGATCAACCCCCTGCGGCTGCATGTCACTATTTACGCCGGTAACCCGTCTGATAACGTACCCGCGGATGAGGAAGCCGCCCGCCTTTGGAAGCAGATCGCGGGCTTGCCGGATCATCATATCCATCGGTTTGTGGATGAAAATTTCTGGGAAATGGGAGAAACCGGTCCCTGCGGTCCTTGCACGGAAATTTTTATTGATCGCACACCGGACATGACCGGCGGCCCGCTGGTGAATGGCACCGATCCGCGCGTAATGGAAATCTGGAATCTGGTTTTCATCCAATACA
The DNA here is from genome assembly GCA_049977145.1 of Phycisphaerae bacterium. Lineage (GTDB taxonomy): Bacteria > Planctomycetota > Phycisphaerae > WQYP01 > WQYP01 > JAMDCX01. Next base: position 26,170 of record JBMFGW010000048.1, on the reverse strand, counting down.
ATCGCGGTGCGGACCGCAAGCTTACACCCTTACCGGCACAGCATGTGGATACCGGCATGGGCCTGGAGCGTATCTGCCAGGTGCTGCAGGACAAAAATGACAATTATGCTACGGATTTATTTACGCCACTTTTTTCCGCTATCGGCGATCTCTGCGGCAAACGTTACACCGGCGTATTTCCAGCGCAGGATCAGAGCTTTGGTGAAGACTCCCGGAATCCCGTATTGGCGTGTGATATTGCATTCCGCGTAATCGCGGATCACATCCGCTGCCTCACGTTCGCGCTGACGGATAGCGCTATTCCCGGAAATGAAGGCCGGGGCTATGTCTTACGGCGTATTTTGCGCCGGGCGGTGCGTTTTGGCCGTCAAAATCTGGAACTGCAACAGCCTTTTTTACATCAGCTTGTCCCGGTGATTGTCAGCACGATGGGGGAGGCGTTTCCGGAACTGACCCAATCTCCGCAGCGCGTGGCCGCGCTGATTGAAGAAGAAGAGCGCAGCTTCAGCCGGACTCTGGATCGTGGGTTGGAGCTATTTCAACTGGCTGCGGATGCGGCCAGTACCGCGTCACATGGGCACCCCGTCATTTCAGCACAGGACGCCTTTAAACTTCACGATACGTTTGGATTTCCCATTGATCTGACGCAAATTATGGCGCGGGAACAAAACTTGGATGTGGATATCCATGGCTATGAGCAACTTATGCGGCAAGCCCGGGAAAAAGCCCGCACCGGTGGCAAAGTCGCGTCTGGCGGTCTGGCCGACATGTCGCCGAATGTTTTGGTGGAATTGGCGAAACTGCACATCCAGCCAACGGACGACCACAACAAATATGACCCTAGGCCGCTGCGCACGCATATCACCGCAATATGGGATGGCCATCGCCTGCATGAGTCCATTACCGCCAATGAAGGGGGAACCGTCGCACTGCTCTTGGAAAAGACCAATTTTTACGCCGAAATGGGAGGACAGGTGGGCGATCAGGGAGAAATAAAAACCGACGCCGGGGCGGTGTTTATTGTGGAAAGTGTTCGCCAGATCGGCGGGTACGTTTTGCATGTGGGACATGTAAAGAGTGGAAAAATTCAATGCGGCGATTCCGCCAATGCCTCGGTTTTCAGTGCACGCAAGCGGATTGAAAAAAATCACACCGCCACTCATCTGGCCAACTGGGCCTTGCGTGCGACATTGGGCGATCATGTGGAACAGAAAGGCTCGCTGGTGGATGGTGATAAACTACGATTCGATTTTGTGCAGCCGCGCGCGCTGGATGACCACGAGTTGGAAAAAGTGGAAACACTCGTGCGGGAGGCTATCGCCAAACGGATGACGGTTTATACCCAGGTGGCACCACTGGAAGACGCGAAAACAATTCGCTCTCTGCGCGCCGTATTTGGTGAAAAGTATCCGCCCATGGTGCGGGTGGTCAGTATCGGCGTACCCGTATCGGAGTTACTGGCCCGACCGGATGATTCGGCCTGGCGGCAATACTCCATTGAATTCTGCGGCGGGACGCATCTGGCAACAACCGCCGATGCGGAGGACTTTGCTATTGTTTCGGAAGAATCGGTAAGCAAAGGCATTCGCCGCCTGGTGGCTGTAACCGGTCCGGTTGCCCAGGCCGCCCGGCGCCGGGCCCAGACCGTGGAAGGGTTGATTGCCTCTTTTGTCGGCACGCCCGGAGATGATCTTGAAACGCTGGCCGGTTCGCTGCAACAGGCCTCGCGCGACACGGCCCTGCCTTTATTAACCCGTCGTCGCGCCATGTACACCGCTGCGCAAATTCAGGAACTCCTGAAAAAACAGCAAAAACAACGGACCGTTACACAAAAGGGCCCCGATCTTAATGCCGCTATTGCCATGCTTCTGGATCAGGCGCAAGCCTTGGGCGATATGCAATTAATTGTAGGACAACTGCCGGATGCCGATGTGCCGGCGTTGCGTGCGGCCATGGACGCTCTGAAGAAAACATTGAATCCAGTGCCGGTGGCTGTACTGCTGGCCTCCACCATTGTAGAGACTGATAAAAAAGGTAATCTGCTGCCGCCCAAGGTGAATATTGTCGCCGCAGTCAGTGATTCGCTCATCAGTAGAATCAGCGCCGGAGATTGGGTTAAAACGGTCGCCCCTATCGTCGGCGGCACGGGCGGCGGGCGGCCACAGATGGCCATGGGCGGCGGCAAGGATGTGCATGAGCTGGCAAAAGCAATGGAGGCGGCTCGATCGTTCGCGCTGGCGCGACTGCCGCATTGACCAGGGATGCTGGACACGCATTACCAGTTATCCGTCATTCATTGCGGTGTGATGATGCGACCACACCATCGGTAATACCGGGATGGATGGGAGTGATTAATATGAAAATTTCCAAAATACATTACGATCATTTTCCCGGACAGGCACTATTCATCATCGGTCTGTTCACCGCGACATTGATAGCTGTGGCCATGTTGCCGTGGCTGGACTCGCAGGCGGTAAAACTAGGATTGGCAGCGCCGGGCGGACACATCGCCTGGCACCACAGCCTCACCGCGGGACAGCGACAGAGCCGCCAATTCGGACAGTTGCTTCTGGTGGACTTCTGGGCATCCTGGTGCCCGCCGTGCCGATTGATGGATCGTACCGTTTGGCGGGATCGGACAGTTGCCCAGATGGTCATGGCGCACTTTATTCCGATCCGGGAAAATATGGATACGGCTACCGGTAAGGCGGCGGCAACCAAACTCGGAGTAGAAGTGTTACCTACCATTTTGATTATCAACGCGCGCGGCCATATTGTGAATGTTGCCCAATCCATGGGGCGGCGGCAAACGCTGCAATTTTTAACTGCGGCCCTGCAACGATCGGAATAGTGAATAAATGCTGATCGCATTTTTTACGCATCCAAACATGGTGCTTACGCCCTATACCTGCCAAGGCGCGATGACCGGCGTGGTCCAAACGCGGCGGCACAGGAATAGTTGCGCACCCTGGCCATTTCATTTTTCAGATGAAAGGATTGGCTTTTTGCTTTAGAATCAGAATAGATGCGGTGCCAAGGTTATGCATCGATAGTTTTCTGGAGTGATCTTCATGTCGGAACCCCCTGCCAACCCCCAACCCCCAACCACCACGAACCGCCCCGGCTGGCATACGGAACCCAAAGAACAAGCGACGATGGCGAAACCATCGTCCGCGCGGCGACAATTCGTTTCATTTTCCTTTTATAAGCTGCTGCCTGATTTTCGTCGCCTGCCGCCGGAGCAACAAATATTCATGCAGCGGCAACTCGTTGATCTTGTGCAAAAGCAGGAGCAGCGTAAAATGTTTCTCATTCCGTACAGCTGCGTGGGAACGCGACCGGATGTGGATATCATGTTCTGGAAAATCAGCTATGAACTCGAGGCCCTTTCAGAGTTTACCGCCGCCATAAACCGTTTGCCGGTGGCTGGTTATCTGATGCAGCCGTTCTGTTATCTCGCGCAGAGTAAGCGCAGCACCTATGTGGATAAAATCGACCCCGCCCATGACGACACCCGCACCAGTATTGTGCCGGGAAAACGCAAATATCTATTTGTATATCCATTTGTTAAAACACGTGAATGGTATCTTTTGAGCAAACAGACCCGGCAGGGGATCATGGATGAACACATCCAGGTGGGGAACCGGTATCCGTCGGTGAAGTTGAATACCACGTACAGTTTCGGACTTGATGATCAGGAATTTGTGGTGGCGTTTGAAACCGATATGCCCGGCGATTTTCTGGACTTGGTGCAGGAATTGCGGGAAACCGAAGGCAGTCGCTTTACGGTTCGGGATACACCTATTTTTACCTGTGTGCAAACGCCGATAGAAAATATCGTCCGGCAGCTTGCGGCGGTATGAGGGGCTCGGCCCGGTGGTGATAAAGCGGCAGGACGTCTGCCCTAACGGAAATGTGGTATATAGGAGAAATGTAATGAATTATAAAATCGGTATTGCCATCGCCATCATTTTCCTCATTGTGATCGGGGTGATAATCTATATTTTTGTCGGTCCATCCTCTATTGGGCGGCCTTCAGACCGTGTGCTTTCCAGGGGATTTTTACAACCGATCAAAATTGCGTACAGCATTGGCGGTCTGACACCAACACCAACGGGGTCTGGGGCCGGCGCGATTTATCTGGAGGCCTATGCGCGGATTACAGCATTAGCCAATGATCGTCATGCGCTCCAGCGGATTACCAACCCATCAAACCCCACCACGTCGTCTAAAATTCTGGGTATCGTCAAACTTCTTGAGCAAGCGGCGCCCAAAACCATGTCCCGCAAGTATCTGGTTTTCATCCCGCATGTGAGGTTACCAAAAATATCCGACATTTTGGCCGATCGCCTTAACGCCATTGGCCAGATGACCAGTGCCTATGCCGCAGGCTGTATCCATAATAAACAGGCCAAACGCGCTACGCAGGCGTTGACAGCGCTGTTGATTTTTGGCCGGCAGCTATGGCGACATGGCCTGTTTGTTGATGTGCGGACCTGCGGATTGGCTGATATTGACGCCGCCACCGCCGGCTTGCGGATGCTTTATAAATCCGGGCCGACAAAAAATCAGTATGAATATAATGCCGCCGCGAAATTGCTGGCGGCCACGGATTCCGCCAGCCGACGATGGTACGCCAAACAAAAGATCGTGGAAGTGTTGAACCCACACTCCGGTGACATGGCCTATATCGTACGGCATGATCGGGACCTCTCCTGGCGAATCGACGCCATGTTGGAACTCGGTATTGCCCGCTGGAGCACCAGCTATGCACCGCGGGCCCATGCCATTGCGGCTTTTTTGCGGCATTACACCAAAAGTTCCAACCACTGGATCAGCGCTGCGGCCAAACGCGCTTACAGTATGACGGCGGAAACAATGAATGAATTGGCAACAAATTAACTGCTTTGGTAACTGTTCACAGCGGTGTAAACGCAGCAGACCTGCTAGAACAGCGGTATGATCATGCAGCGCTGTTATAGATCCCTAGCGATGAAGGAGTTCTTTCCCGAGAGGTCGGTACGGGGTTAACACGGTCCTAAAAGATGTATTCGGTGCGCTGCCGGCGGCGGTTACCTCAATTATTATGTAACCGTTCACGTACGATCTTTTTTGCGTATCCATCACGCGCGACGGCAGACCGAGCCGCGACCGTAAGGGAGTGGTACCGCCGTACACGCATCCCGAGTTTGGAAGGCCGAAAGGCCGTGAACGGTTACATTATTATCAACGCCCAGTGTGCACCAACGGTGCGGCGCCGCGGTTTTGTGAATTCGTGCGGCGCGTGCTGATACGGATCAATGCCTGGGCGGCGGTTTGAATGTCTTCCATTGTATTAAAGGCGCCAAAACTCAGGCGTGTGGTTCCGGATATGCCGCCGGGAACCGCGGGGTGATCCGTACCAATAGTGTGATGGGCCGCCGGAGCACAATGCAATCCTGGACGGGTGAGGATACCAAATTCCTCCTCCAACTGTGTGGCGAGTTGCAAGGGGTCCATACCGGCAATCCGTACACTAAAAACCCCCACGCGGTCCGCACTGCCTTGCGGGCCATAATAATCCAGGCCATGAATGCCGCGTACCGCCGCGATAAAAGCCGCGCATAGCGCGTGCTCATGCGCGGCAATTGTTGTTACGCCGCGCGCCAAAATCCATTCCACGCCGGCGGCCAGTCCCGCAATTCCGATGGCATTGTGGGAACCGGCTTCAAACCGATCCGGCATGAACTCCGGCTGTGTGTCGCGTTCACTTACCGATCCGGTACCCCCTTCGCGGGTGGTGCGCAAGTGTTTTTCCATGCCCGGCCGAATGTATAAGACCCCCGTTCCGAGGGGACCCAAAAGACCCTTGTGTCCAGGACAGGCTAAAAAGTCAATAAAATCGGCTGCAATATCAATGGGCAGGTGACCGGCGCTTTGCGCGGCATCAACGAGAAATGGTACTGCCGCTTCTCTGGCGAAACGACCGATTTCCCGGATATTCTGCACGGTTCCGGTGACATTACTGCCATGTCCGATGGCAATAAGACGCGTGTGCTTGGTGATTGCGGCGCGAATATCATCGGGATTTACCAATCCGCTGCCCGGTTGCGCCGCGACTCGAGTCTGACTGATCATGCCGCGTGCGACCAGTTCATTCAATGGCCGCAGAATACTGTTGTGATCCATGGCGATGCAAATCGCGTGATCGCCGGGCTTCAGCAGCCCATGAATGACCATGTTCAGCGAATCACTGCAATTAAGGGTGAAAATGAAATGATCCGGATTTTCGCCATTAAATAGCTGATTTAATTTTTGCCGACAGTTACGGATGACGTCGGCGGAACGGCGGGCCTCAACATAAGCGCCACGGCCGGCCGAGGCCCCGATGTTCTGGGCATAATCCACCATGGCCGCAAGGACCGTTGGGGGCTTTGGAAAACTGGTGGCGGCGTTATCGCAATAAATCCGCCGGTGAAAACTGTGCGTCATATTCCTTTCCCATCGCGACTAAAATCTTCGGCACGCGGATAACAGCATCCAGTCGCTATTTGCTATAATAGGTTCTGGTGGGCCGTGGATCAATACTTTGGGCAAAAACTCGCTATTTGTGGTAAAATAAAGTAATTCATTGCGACTGGAGTTGGTCGCGCCCACGGTTCCATTGTGGGACTGTGGCAAGATTAGCGGTAGAGGAATTCCATCATGCTTGAAAATGAGTCGCGGATCACCGACCTGCAGATTGAAACCGAACTTTCTGAAAGTTACCTCACGTATGCCATGAGCACAATTATGGATCGTGCGTTGCCTGATGTCCGCGACGGCCTGAAGCCGTCACAGCGGCGTATTCTCGTGGCCATGAATGACCTGCAGCTTGGACCGCGGTCTAAGCATCGTAAGTGCGCGAAAATTGCCGGTGATACCTCCGGCAATTACCACCCGCATGGTGAAGCGGTTATTTATCCCACATTGGTGCGTATGGCCCAAAGTTGGAACATGCGGCACCTGCTGGTGGACGGGCAGGGAAATTTTGGATCACTGGATGGCGATCCACCGGCGGCCATGCGGTACACCGAAGCGCGCATGGCCGAGGCCGCTGCGGAGATGATGGAGGATTTGAAGGAAGACACCGTTGATTTCATCCCGAATTATGATGAAGTTCGGATGGAGCCGACGGTATTACCCAGCAAGTTCCCCAATCTACTGGTCAATGGCTCGCAGGGCATCGCGGTGGGCATGGCGACAAGTCTGCCGCCGCACAATTTGCGCGAGGTTTGCGATGGCATCGTCAAGTTGATTGATGAGCCGAACAGCACCATTCGAGACTTGATAAAAATCATCAAAGGTCCCGACTTCCCCACCGGCGGTGTGATTTGCGGGCGATCCGGTATTGTGGAAGGTTATGAAACCGGCCGCGGCAAGGTGACCGTGCGCGGACGTGTGCATACCGAGCAGCTCAAAGGCGGCAGGGAACAGATTGTTATCAATGAAATACCGTATCAGGTGTTGAAGAAAACAATTATCGAATCCATCGCCGATCAGGTGAAGGAAGAAAGAATCAAGGATATCTCCGATGTGCGCGATGAATCCGATCGTGAACACGCGGTGCGTGTGGTGGTGGAACTGAAGCGCGATGCGGATCCCAACGTAGTGATCAATCAGCTTTATCAATTTACGCCGCTGCAAAGCACCATTTCCATTATTAACATTGCTCTGGTGAATCGCCAGCCGCGGACGCTGAGCCTGCGGGACATGATTGAACTGTTTATCGAACACCGCAAGGAAGTCATCCGCCGCCGAACCGCATTCCGCCTCAAAAAAGCCCGGCAACGCGCCCATATTCTGGAAGGTTTGATCCTGGCGCTGGCGGATATTCATACCGAAGAGGTCAACGGCAAATCCACCGGCGGAAAAATCGAACTCATGGGTGTTATTGAGCTGTTGCGCAATCGCAAAATCAGCCCAGATGTTCCCACCGCCAAGGTTAACCTCATGCGAAAGCGTTTCACCATTGATGAAGCGCTGACCTGGAAAGCTGCGATTCCCAAAGCGTTTAAGAAACGCATTGACCAAGCCACTGCGGAACTCGGCGGCATGTTGCTGTCTTCCGCACAGGCCGATGCGATTTTATCCATGCAGCTCCAACGCTTAGTGGGCCTGGAAATTGACAAGCTCACAGAAGAATACAACAAACTCGTGGGGGAAATTGAGGATTATGAATTGATTCTCAGTGATGACAAACGTGTCTTGGATATTATTCGTGAGGACACTATTGAGTTGAAGGAAAAGTATGGCGATGATCGCCGCACGCAGATCACCAACGATGCCACCGATATTAACATTGAGGACCTGATAGCCGATGAACAGGTTGTTGTAACCATCAGCCATGAAGGCTATATCAAGCGTATGCCGCTGGATACCTACCGTAAGCAGGGCCGCGGTGGGCGCGGCATTGTTGGCGCGGATTCCAAGGAAGGTGACTTTATTGAGCATCTTTTCATCGGCTCCACGCATGATTACTTGATGTTCTTTACCAATCTTGGCCGCTGCTACTGGCAGAAAGTCTATGATGTGCCGCAGATGAGTCGGCAGAGCAAAGGCCGATCGATTGCCAATCTGGTGGAAATGCAGGCGGATGAAAAACTCGCCGCCGTGCTGGTCGTGCGGGACTTCTCCGATGAAGCCAAGCACCTGGTGATGACCACAGCCAAGGGCATTATCAAAAAGACACTGCTGAAGGCGTATGGCAATCCCATGAAGCGCGGCATTATCGCCATCGGCTTGGATAAAGGCGACAGCGTGATCGGCGTGGGCGTTACCAACGGCAAGGACCAAATTGTTCTGGCCACCCGTGGCGGCATGGCGGTGCGCTTTGAAGAAACCGAAGTGCGCGACATGGGCCGACAGGCCGGCGGCGTTAAAGGTGTCAAGCTTGAAAAAGATGACGCCGTAGTTGAAATGGTCATTGTGCCGCAGGGGCTGGATCATGGCGACAATCAAGTCACACTATTGACCGCCTGTGAACATGGCTACGGCAAACGCACGCGTGTGGAAGAATACCGCCTGACCCATCGCGGCGGCAAAGGCGTTATTAACATCCGCACCACGGATCGCAATGGAGCGGTGGTATCAGTGAAACCGGTAACGGATAACGATGAACTCATGATGATCACCCGCAACGGTCAGGTCGTGCGGATCGGCGTAACCGGCGAACTGCGTGAAATGGGCCGAGCCACCCAAGGCGTAAGGCTCATCCGCCTGGACGCAGACGACATCCTGGTCAACGTAGCCCGCGTCGCCCCCGAAGACAAAGACGACGAAACCCCGCTGCTGGACGGCGCGGGGAAGTGACCGGGCCCCTTCCAGTGTCGCTGATACCGCAGGCTGCGATGCGGCTATATTTTTCAAGAATCACGGCGATTCATCTTTTTCGACCGGATGGCCTTGGGGGTTTGGCAATCAGTTACACAAGGTCTTGGTAATCTATTTCGTGGGCTGAATCGACGGATCGTGGACAGAAATAATTCATCGAATGGTGAACGCATTCCACTGGAAGTTAATCCGTTCGCGGTGTTGCCGCAGGAACTGCGGCTCCGGATGAAATTCTATTGGGGGCCGGTATATCGTGTGCTGCCTTAAGATGACGGATAAGGTTTGGCTTGCGGTAGTTTTGATTAGGACTCGATTATCATCCGCCAAGGTAAAGTAGCCTTGTTCGAAAAGTACGTCATGTATGAAACACATCGCGATCACATTATGCAGATTGGCTCGGCCGTCAATATTGTCCGCCCATCGCGCGATATGTGCCGCGCGAAGGAACCCCCGATCCCGTACGTCGCAGAGCGCACAGCAGCCTTGATAGTTCTCCAATGTCAACGTCCTGATCCGATCCTGGCCTTCACGGCGCCGTGCTGAAACAACAACGTCTTCCGCAACGATGTCACCGATCTTCAGCTTGCCATGCTTGATGGCAAAATCGAGGGCCTCATCCGGAAGGTCCTCCGTTTCAACGTGCAAGGGGGAGTCGAGGAGTAGATATTTTCCGTTACCAAAGAACTCAATGAGTTGCTCATCACGAAGTTCCTGCAGGACTCTGCTGACGGTTTGATCGGGAGTATCGCCAACACTGCCCGCTTCGACCGTCATTGGCTGAAGTTCTTCCGAAAGAAATGTCGGGCGATTAATCGACCGGGTTCCATGACGTTGGCCATATCGGTGCAGAGCATTGAGTACAACATCTCGCCATTTCACGGGCAATATTTCCTTACCTGATATCGAGGCGATTATGCGGGTTCAAACTCTATATGGCAACTGATGGTATCAATAAACGGTTTCGCGTTGCCTGCTATTGCGGTAAAATATCTGATATACTGGGAATAATAGTATCATCAAGGAATCCCCCTAATGCCCAACATCCACAAAGCCGCTCTTCTGAATTCTGTGAGAGAACAGGTCGGGGATTTGCACAAGTTGGCCGGGAGTAATTCTCTCTTCATCGTAGGGGACGATCTGGCACGCCTGTACCTGCGCTATTCGAAAGTGCATCCCGATGGCCGCACTTTCTTCGGCCTGCGCGACGTTGACCTCCGGGAACTTGCCGGGCACAATTCGTATATCTGCTTCTTCGTGGATGACGGCTCGGCACCGCTGTTCGTGCCATACGCGGATTTTGAGGAACTCTTCCAACGCGCGGAACCGGCCAGCGACGGCCAGTACAAGGCGCAACTGATCTGCGGACATGGGACACGGGAACTTTATTTGCCCAACATGGGGAGATTCAATCTTGATGGATTCGCCGGGCTTGAGACACTGATCAACAGTGTTGACTCCAACCGCGTACGGAAGCTCCCGGAGTTGTCCCATTCACAAGTGCAGACATTACTGGCGGGAATTGGTAAGGTAAAGGGCTTTGACATTTTCATCCTCAGGCCGGACGTGGAAAAATTGGACTGGTCACTTACGCCGAAATTTGGGCTTCGCGGAGAAATTCCAAATGGATTCGGTGGCATTTCTTTCATTCGGAGATTGATGTTCTGTGGATCGCCGCCGGTGGCAATGCGATTGAAGGATTATTTGAGGTGGAACATTCCGCAGCAAAGCTACCGCAGTCCGACGATCCAACAAGCTCATAGAAGGCAATGACCTCCGGGAGAACGATGTGCAGATTTTTCGGACGATACTAAAATCTGGTCGGCCTTGTCATAGCGAGCAGGTGGCCATAGAGGTTCCTGCCCATTATTGAAAGGGGGAGAATAGCAACTGCAATTGGGGCCACACTATGTACACCGTCGGAACAGGCGGTACCTAGACTGGGCAACGATGTTTACCTGTTTTGCATGTGTTTGTCCATTTGCTTTTTGTCTGCTTTTTATCTGCTTTTTATCCTTGGAAAATCATGGCGTTTCGCTTATAATGCATCAATTAGGTGGTGTTTTACCGGAGCCTGTGGTGGGCTTGCGGGTTATACACCTGTTGGAATTGTGTTGTTACCTCTGGAGTTGTTGCATGAATCGTATTCGTCTGTTTACCCCCGGCCCCACCAATGTTCCCGAAGAAGTGCTTTTGGAAATGGCTCGTCCGGTATTTCATCACCGTACCCAGGAATATAAAACGCTCTTTGCCGCGGTCAATAAGCTCCTGCAGCAGGTTCTGCAAACCGCCAACCCGGTCGTCACCATTGCCGGCAGCGGTACTGCGGCGTTTGAGTGTGCCATGATTAATACCATTCCGCAGGGCGGAAAAGTCTTGAGCCTTTCCAACGGTAAATTTGCCGAGCGCTGGGTCACCATCGCCAAACGCAATAAATGCCAGATCACGGAACTCAAAGCGGAATATGGCCATGCCGTGCCGCCGCAGCAGGTGGCGGACGCCTTGTCCAAAAGCACCTATGTCGCGGTCACGCTCTGCCACAGTGAAACCAGCACCTGCACGGTGCATGATCTGCAGGCCATTGCCGCGCATGTCCGCAAGACGGATGCCATTCTCATTGTCGATGGTATCACCAGCGTGGGGGCGATTCCCGTAAAGCCCGATGAATGGGGTGTGGATATTCTGGTCACCGGATCACAAAAAGCGTTGATGCTGCCGCCGGGGCTGGGCTTTTTAAGTGTTTCCGACAAGGCCCGCAAAAAAATTGAAACCATTACGCAACCGAATTTATATCTTAGTTTGCCGCATTATCTCAAAAGCCTCTCGGAGAATGATGTGCCCTGGACGCCCGCGGTAACGCTGGTTCGCGGATTACATAAATCACTCGAAATGATCACGCAGGAAGGTTTGGAAAATGTCTGGAAGCGCACCGCCGGCCTTGCGCGGGCGACGCGCAGCGCCGCGACCGCGCTGGGGTTGAAAGTGTTTTCCAGCAACCCGGCTGATTCCGTTACCGGAATACATTACCCCGCGGGTTTTGATGATAAAACATTTCGCGGCGCTGTGCGTAAGCAGTTCAATATTCATATCGCCGCCGGACAGGGTACCATGCAGGGCCAGATCTTCCGGATCAGCCACATGGGATATGTCGATGCTGTGGACACGCTCGGTATGATCAGCGCTCTGGAGGTGGTGCTCAAGCAACAGGGCTATTCATTTAACTTCGGCGCCGGTGTCGCCGCTGCGCATCAGGAGCTGGCCAAGCTGGCGCAGTAAATGCATTGGCCAACTGGGGCGTGGCGATTTTTCCGGGCGGCGCCGAAATGGCGCTAAGTCATGGGTAAAATAGCGGCATTTGGTCCTGGTGTGACGCGATGTTTTTACAGTGTGTTCCACCGGCGGCAAAGGCAGCGGCTGTGTGAAGTTTTTCGCATGACCTTGGAGAGGCTGATGCACGATGACCTGTGAAAGAATGCGCAATGGCTACACGACGTAATTTGAAAATACCAATACCCGTTGCGGTCATTGGGGCGGGCCGTATGGGAGGACATCACGCCCGCATTTACGCAGCGCTGCCGGAGGCGCATTTGGTAGGCATAGTGGATACTGACTTAGCGCGTGCGCAGAGCTTGGCGCAACAATACCATTGCGCGGCCTTTTCATCTGTCACCGCCTTGCTGGCCGCGTGTCCGGAACTGCAGGCCACCAGCATTTGCACCCCCACCATTTATCACCGCTCGATTGCCGAGACCCTGTTGAATCGCGGCTTGGACACACTGATCGAAAAACCGCTGGCCCCAACCGTGGCGGAGGCCGAAACGCTCGTAACGCTGGCCCACACCCACCAATGCGTATTACAGGTAGGTCATTCCGAACGCTTTAATCCTGTGGTACGGGCCTTAAGCAAACACCAGCTGGATCCGCGCTTTATTGAGGTCCACCGCATCAGCCCCATGCGTTTCCGCAGTGTGGATATCGGTGTGGTACTGGACCTGATGATCCACGATATTGATATTGTGCACCATTTTGTTCGCGCTCCGGTTACATCCATCGCCGCCGTGGGCGTAGCCGTTATTGGCCAACATGAGGATGTGGCCAATGCGCGGATCGTTTTTGGCAATGGTTGCGTGGCCAATATCACAGCTTCCCGGCTGGCACTGAAAACCGAACGCCGTATGCGGTTGTTCAGCCCCGATGCCTACGTGAGCGTGGATTATCAAAAAAAGGCCGGAGTGGTAATTACCAAAACCGCCAATCAGGCCCAACTCGCTATGCTGCAACAAAAACTTGCCGCTGAAGAAACACCCGATTTATCTAATCTCGATTACACCCAACTCGTGCATGTGGATCAACTGGAAATTGATGACCAGGAGCCACTGCACCTGCAATTGCAATCCTTCCTGTGCGCAGTGCGCACGGGCGCGGAACCCGCCGTTACCGGTGCGGACGGCACTTTCGCGGTGGATGTGGCCAGTCGCATCACCGCAGCCATCGCCCGGCATCAATGGACCGGCCTGAACAGCGCCGCCGGCGCACCATCCTGATCTAATCCGGGCGTGGCAATTTTCCGTACCGGGATAGCGACATTCATGCGATAAAGAGTAATTAGGCAACCGCCGCTTTTACTAATATAATATGGTAATGAATGCACTATACCCCATATTTCTTCATCTGGCGGCACATTCGGTACTCATTGTGGGCGGCGGGGCTGTGGGCTTGCGAAAAGCGGAGGGCTTGGCGGCGGCGGGGGCGGCGGTGACAGTATTAAGTCCGGAATTTCATGCCGGCTTTGATAAGGTACCGGCTATTGAGAGGATTGTATCCACCTATCCTGCCGGCTTCCTTACCCAGGCCGCCGATCCACCATGGCGATTGGTATTTGCAGCCACAAATAGCGGAGCAGTTAATACACTGGTGATGGAAGATGCCGCCACGTCCGGTGTATTATGTTGCCGTTGTGATGAACCGACGATGGGAGATTTTATATTACCGGCAACGCAGCGCCGCGGTCCGGTGACCATGGCCGTTACTTCGGCCGGCGCGGCCCCGAGGTTGTCCTGGGAATTAGCGAGGAATGCGGCCGCGACCATGGATCCCGTGCTGCTAAAACTGGTAGAATTATCAGCGCATTGGCGGACGGTTGTGTTACAAAATGTGCCGGACGGAGAACAGCGGCGAAAACTGTTGCGGCGTTTATCAGAAAGTGAAATGCGTGATAGGCTTCGCACGGCAGGAGAATCCGCCGCCGCGTCGTTGTTTCAACAGTGGCTGGCGGAAGTTAAGGTTATAAGGGCTTCCCATTTCGGGATGGCCATGGATGCCAGAAAATAGGCGATTATGCCACACCTCACGGAACCAGCTGTCCATCTGACGATTTTGCAGTTTGCTACGGCGGCGGCGGCGGCCACATCGTTTCTGGCGGCGTTTTGGTTACAATTTCAGGAATTGCGGCAGCAAAATGCGGTACGTAGATCCGCAACCGCACGGGACCATTGGTGGCCTTCGCCGTATATTGCCGTCGGCAACGGCGTATTTCTTACGATTCTGTTGTTGGTGAGTCGGATGGCGGATGCCCATCGACTGATGTTGCCGCTGGCGGATTATTTTGACGCCTTTCTATTGCTGGGGCTGCTGCTATCGATGCTGTGGGCCTATCTGCAATGGACGCACCACTTGCGTGCGCTGGCGACATTTCTGTTGCCAATGATTTTTGCGGTACTGGTGGTGGGCCTTGTTCTGGGGGAAATGGGGTATCAGCATTTTGGGGCGCATAACCCATGGACAGCAGCACATATTGCCAGTGTTCTCTTGGGCACCGCGAGTTTTGCCGCCGGTTGCGTGGGAGGTATAACCTATCTGCTGGCGGATCGGCGGCTGAAAAAATGCGGACGGCCAGGCTGGAATTTTTCCCAGATGCCCTCACTGGCCTCCGTTGAGAAATTTACCCGGCATGCCATTGTGCTGGGTTTTGCCTTGTTGACCGTGGCCGCCATAACGGGGATTTTTCGCGCGGTGCGGGATCCGCGGCTTATGGGAAAGGATTGGTATGTTGCCCCCAAAGTGATACTTACCGCCGTGGTATGGCTGGTTTACGCGGCGTTGCTGAATATACGTCTGGTACCCATATTACGTGGGGCACGCTGCGCGTGGCTTAGTATTATCGGGTTCGTGCTGCTGATGGCGATTTTTGCCGTCATGTTATAAACCTCTGGCAAGCTGGATTATGCAGGATACTACTTCATCTGAAACGGCACTGCTGATGGTGGGACTTAACCACCGTACCGCCCCGGTCCGCCTGCGGGAAGCGCTGGCTTTTTCGCAGCAGGCCGCCGATACGGCGCTGCTGGCGTTCAAGCAGCATTTTCCTTCCTGTGAAGCCATTATTATTTCCACCTGCAACCGTGTTGAACTTTACGCCGTCCGGCATAACTCGGCCCAGCCTACGGTGGCGGAAATGGTGGAATTTCTTGTCGCCAACCATAACGTGGCGGTGGCGGAAGCCAGTGGAGGTATTTATCGTCTGGAGCATCAGGCCGTCGTGGAGCATTTATTTTCCGTGGTCAGCTCCCTGGATTCTCTGGTGCTGGGCGAAACGCAAATTCTTAATCAGGTAAAACAGGCCTATCAGCGGGCGACGGCCACTGGTACCGTCGGACCGGTATTTCATGCGCTGTTTCAGCGTTCTTTCGCGGCGGCCAAGGAAGTCCATGAGCAAACCGGGCTCAGCGACGGACATGTATCCGTGGCCAGCATTGGCGTGGACCTGCTGCGCGGCGTATTTGATCGCTTTGACGACAAGACAGTACTTTTGATCGGGGCCGGAAAAATGGCCGCGCTGATGCTGCGGCAGGTGCTGTCCCTGCGTCCGGAACGCACTATTGTTACCAATCGCACGGCGGAAAAAAGTGCGGAAATGGCGGGACGATTCCGCCTGGAATCGTCCGATTTTTCGCATCTCAATGACTTACTAACCACCGCGGATATTGTGTTGACCAGTACCGGCTCTCCGATGCCTGTCATCACTGCGGAAAGAATCAAGCCGCTGATGAAGGCCCGGCAATACCGTCCGCTGGTGATTGTGGATATCGCGGTGCCACGGGATGTTGATTCGGAAGTAGGACGCTTAAGCAATGTATATCTCTACAACATTGATGATTTGGAGCGGGTGGCGGAAAATAATCGTGTGCAGCGCGGGGCAAAAGTTGATCTAAGCCGCACAATTATTGACCAGCATACTCGACAATTCATGCACTGGTTTGCAGCGCGTAATACCGGTCCCGTGGTCAAGGCGTTGTATCATCACTGCCGGGAAATCAGCGACCGGGAGCTGCAGACTCTACTGGCGGCCAATCCTGACTTAACCGAAGCGCAAAAGGAAGCCATTGGTAAAATGACTCATCGGCTGGTCGGTAAGATTCTGCATGTGCCGGTGACGGAATTAACCACCCATGCCCCACAGTATCGGCGGATTCACCTGGCCGGCGCTATTCAGGAATTATTTCATCTTTTGCCGCCGGAAACTGGTTCCTTGGAAAAAGACAAGCCTGACACAGGCCATCTGTAAATCGCGTTGCGATCAGACTTAAAGGAAAGGGTCCAAAACACCAAAGTGGCCGGCATAAATGCCAGCGCTAAGACCTTGGAATTACGCCATTACACCAATGACGGCCCCCTGCCACGCAATATGGCCAGCACCTGGCTGCGGCGGAGGGGTGCCAACTGATCCGTGGCGTGCTAAAATAGTTTATATGGAAAGATCTATGGCTAAACTTGGTGTCAATATCGATCATGTGGCAACACTGCGGCAGGCCCGGCAGGGCGTGGAACCGGATCCACTCTGGGCCGCGGTGGAAGCCGAGCTGGGCGGCGCCGATCTTATTACGGTACATCTGCGGGAAGATCGAAGACATATCCAGGACCGTGATGTGGCACTCCTGCGAAAAACCGTAAAAGTCCCCCTGAATTTGGAAATGGCGGCGGTGGAGGACATTGTCACCGTGGCCTTGCGGATCAAGCCGGATATGGTGACATTGGTACCGGAAAAACGCTCCGAGCTAACCACGGAAGGCGGTCTGAATGTAGCGGGTAACATCCCGGGACTCACAGATGTTGTCGCCCGGCTGGCGGGCGCGGGAATCATCTGCAGCGCCTTCATCGACGCTGACATACGGCAGATTCATCTGGCCAAGACCATCGGCTTTACAATTTGCGAATTGCATACCGGCCCGTATGCACTGGCGGCGGCGGGCAAACCCTTGGCGGCGGAATTGGAACGCCTGCGAACTGCCGGTGAGGAAATATTGAATTCCGGAATGCAACTGAACGCGGGCCATGGCTTGCATTACAGCAATGTGCAGGCCATAGCGCGGTTGCCGCATGTTTCGGAACTGCACATCGGGCACGCGATTGTGAGCCGGGCGATATTTACAGGTCTGCGGGAAGCGGTGGCGCTGATGAAAACACTCATCCATGCGGAGCGCTGATGTTTAACGGATTCGGAGTATAAAAATGTTGTATGGTACGTTTACCGCGTTGATCACACCTTTTCGTAAGCAGGCCTTTGACATTGCCGCGTATGAACAGCAGATCGCTTTTCAGGCGCATCACAAGCTGCAGGGAATCGTGGCCGTGGGTACCACGGGCGAATCGCCCACGTTGTCGCACCCGGAGCATAAACAGGTCATTGAAGTCGCCGTCAAGGTAGGCCACGCCCGAGGCCTCAAGGTTCTCGCCGGTACCGGGTCCAACAGCACTGATGAGGCCATAGCGCTTACGCAATACGCCAAAACCGCTGGCGCCGATGCGGCGTTACTGGTCAACCCGTATTACAACAAACCCACGCAAGAAGGCCTATACCGCCACTTCAAAGCGGTGGCGCAAGCGGCGAACATCCCCCTGGTGCTGTACAATATTCCCGGGCGTACCAGCATTACCATGACCGTCGCCACCATGCTGCGCCTCACCAAGGACTGCAAAAATATAGTGGCGGTAAAAGATGCGGCGGGTAATACCGATCTGACCACCGAGGCCGCCGCGGCCGGCCTGACGGTGCTTTCCGGTGATGATTCCATGACCTTGCCGATGATGGCCGTCGGGGCCAAGGGCGTCATCAGCGTGGCGAGCAATATCGTTCCCGGTGAAGTGCGCCGTCTGGTAGATGCGGCGACAGCGGGTGACCTGGCCATGGCCCGGTCCATTCATTACCAGCTTTTCCCCCTGTGCAAAGCGTTATTCATGGAAACCAATCCTATTCCGGTGAAAACAGCCATGGCGATGTTGGGCCGCGATACCGGTGAAATGCGACTGCCGTTGTGCGAAATGGCCGAAAGCAACCGCGCGTTGCTAAAATTGGCTCTCGTGCAGGCGGGCCTTCTTCCGGCGCACAGCCAAGAGCCAAAGTAAGCTGTCGTATATGATTACCGACTTCCCGAAGTTCCCGATAAAATATGAGCACTCCCGCCCAATCCGCGTGGTGCGTAAACGTCCAATGCGCCAAAGCGCGCGATCCGGGTATAGGTTGTCCCCGTAGCACGATGGATTAGGAGGTGGGGGCCAGGTCCGGAGATTACCAGATTTGGATTAACTTCAGGCACACCATATACAGATATCGACGCATTAAAATACGTGAACTTTGGACGCGGACGCAAAGTGCTTAGAAGAATGGATTCGATGGCATACGGCGGCAGGATTAACCGATGTAGACCGATGCACAGAGACTGTCCTTGAAAGCGCTGCATCCAGGCCCTTAATCGCCGCAGTTCGCGTACACTGACAGTATGTTGCCGTACCAGCAGGTCCAGGCGTGAGTGAAATTCAATGGCCTGTTGGCCGACCAGCGGGCGGGGAAACAGTAATGCAAATGGCAGCAGCACCAGCAGGGCTGAAACGGCAACCACGGGACGAAAATACCGCCAGATGGTCGCACTCATTGCGACTGCCGACACGGGCATCAGCAGGGCCGGAATCGCAATGAGCAGATGGTTTTCCTGTTGTTGCCAGCGGGTTACCGCCGCCATGGTCAGCAGACCGCCCAGTGGCAACAGCGTGAAATACCAGCAGCGGCGGCGGTGGCGCTGATTGCAATGCGACCACAAGCCCAACGGAATTAGCACGATCAGGAACATCTGGAGCGGCCAGCTTATGCGGTATTCATTATTCGGGAAAAAGGCCACGCCGTCGTAGGGCTTGGCGATTCCCGGAATGCTCTGCGTGGCGCGCGGGTCCTGCAGATTCAAGTTGAGCATTTTGGCAATATCAGCAATGGCCTTTCCCAGAGCTGCATTGAGGAGATGGCTGGGGCCAGCCGCCATGGAGGCGGTGTCGCGCAAAAGATTTTCCGCTACAATAGCCGGTGTAAACGCCCCATTGATCAATTGCAGACTGGGATGCCGGGCCGCAGACGGGCCAAAAGGATCCCCGAATTCCTTAATATTTCGCGCGTAGTAACCAGCATTGAGCAATATAACCGTCAACCCGATGAATACCACTTGCCCGATGCTCTTCCATTTTGCGCAGCGCCACAAACCTATGGCGGTCATTACCGCCAGAGGCAGCCCATAGACATAGCCCGTGCCTTGGGTCAAAGCCAGCAGCCCAAACGTAATGGCCAGTAATGCCAGCCGTCCCGCCCCGCAGCGACGTTCCACAAAAATTCCCAGCAGCCAATACGCTAGTATCTCAATGAACATAGCCTCCATTAGTTCCGGCTTGAAGGTGGTGGCCATGCCGTAGGCCATGGGAATGGTCACAATCAGCAGCATGGCCAAGATCTGGATATCGCGTTTTCCCCCCAGGCGTGCGGCAATACCGCTGCCCGCCAGGCCCAGCAGCACCAAACTGGTCCAATCAAAGACATTGACGGCCCAGGCGCTGCCGTGGCCCAGAATCATGGAGTTAAGTCCCCAGTATTCCAGCAGCCCGGGCATGACCAACTGGGGGGCATAGTCCGTGGGAAAATCGGCCAGAGAATGCTGCTGCATCCAAAAGACAATTCGCGGTAAATGATAATTGAGCGAATCAATGTTATTCGGCGGCGCCAGCAACGCCGTGCTGAGCGTAACCAACAACACCAAACCGATCAAGGCAAGGCTCATTAGCGCCAGGAAGTTTAACGGTGGTGGATGCGGTCTGCATGCCCCGCGTGCGGCCCGTACCAGAATCGCGCTGGACACAAGGATCGGTAAGAGCCAGATAATCAAAACCGGCGTGAAACGCAACGCCTGAAAATATCCCAATAGTTCCGTACTAACCGCGACCCACAACGCTACCAGCGCTGTGGCGATAAAAAGTGAGTCACGCCAATCCGGGGCGGGTGGAGAAACGCACCGCCGCGCATGCAGTGCGCCAAAACACAAGACCAGGGCAAACAAAGGTAGTATCGCCAGTGCGGACATGAATCACAACACTTTTATCGATCTAAAGCAACCTCTCATACCCGGCATCTGAACACCGGATGTCATCAACGCGGCCACACCGACCGCAGTGGTAGCCGCAGGGCAGTATATACCGGAAATGTCGCGATTGGTTAAAATGTACGCAACTGGCAGTGGTCCCAGTAACCGACAACATGATGAGTGGTTACTCAGATCGGCTCCTGGAAAACTAGAAATATGGACATGAAAAACCTGATATTCATGCTTGTGGGAAGTCTTGATGAAGATGGCCGCACATTGACCATGGCCGCGCATCCGGTAACGGATAATATTGTCCCCGCCCAAGTCGGCATCGGCATCGTGTGGACGAGGTTCCGATCGCGAATCCGCAACATTTTCACCCGCGTGCCGGCACCGGCGAATCCATCTTCTATACTGGCCGCCGCCATCGTCGGGGCCGGACTTCCCTGGCTGGGACTTCTGGCCGCCGCAGCAGGTTGGCGCTGGACCAGCCAAACCACCGTCGGGCCGGCTTGGTCATGCGCCTGGCTGTATACCAACATGATGCTGGGGTTGGTATTATTGGCGGTAGTTCCCGCGTTAGCCGCCAATGACACGACAATGGCCCCACCGCTAAGAAGCATGGATCAACTCTGGAATCTGATTGTGCTGTTGCTGGCGGCTTTTCCCACCCTGGCTACCGCCGGTTGGTTCAGCCGGATTTCTACCGTATCGGCAATTAACATGTTTCTGGTACAGCTCGCCCTGGTTGTCTTTACACTTGGTTTATCCGTCTGGATCATCCGGCTTGTCGATCTCGGGCGTGCCGTCATCACCGGTCTGTCAGCCTCATTATTTCTGCTACCGCCGGGACTTTGGCTGATACAGGCCTCCACCTTTCCCTGGTTGGCCGGTGGATTATGGAGCCATTGGATCACCGTATTTCCTGCACCGCTGATCCACCAAGCCAGTGATGGTCAACACCTTTCACCGAGTTTCTACTGGTTTGTCGGCCTGTATGCCATCAGCGGAGCCATCATGTTCCGCCAAGCGGTGGTTCGACGGGCATTGGCCCGGTAATATTACACACGTATCAAGGCTAAAACCATAAAGGTTCACGTGGGCGCGGCCAGACAGGCTGGAAAGCCCGCACACCACCATGTTTACGTTTTCCGGAATATAAATTGTAAATGGAGATGGGCTTTTGCCAGCCAGGCTTATCAGTGTACCAGTGAACGATTACCTGAAATCATAATGAATCAATATTCCTATCTTCATCCAGAATTCAGCTGGTTAATCAACGTACTTTTAATTCCGATCCGTGTACACAAAGGTAATTTTCGAGGCGTTACGGACTATCCGAGTCTGGGGATGGCAAAGGTGCCTGGGCTGCTTCCGCCGCCGCAGCAGCAATACGCTCTTGGCGATTTACTTCCGCTTTTTCCAGCGGGGTTTTTTCATCCGGGTGTATACGCCGCCAAACTTCATCGCGATCCACAGATACTTCGCGCGGAGCCTGAATCGCCAGACGCACACTGCCGCGCGACCATTTCACCACTTTTATTTCGATTTTGCCGTCGATAATAATACTCTGCCCTTCGCCACGACTTAAAGCCAGCATTGTCCATCCTTTCCACGCGTTTTCATGGCGGGCGATTCACCACAGCAAGCAGGCAAGACAACACACCTTCAGCCCATCCATGGCAAACGCTACCTTACAATTAAAATTATACCAAATGGCGAGAAAACTTGCCCCTCCGATCTGTTCTGTCAGGCGTCTCCGCGCCTCCCGCGACCAGAATATCGATTTATCCCTGACAAAGCGCCGCCGCCATGCGATAATCACCATTATTAACCGTGGGGTGATATTGGAGTTGCGGTAGATAGCCGCATCACCCTGGCCAATTAGGAAGCGGTAGTAACCTGGAACAGGCAGCGCAGAGTTTGTGAACGCAGCACATGGCAACCCGCAATCCACTGCCGAGCAGATTCAAGCGGCGCTGGATTCCGCGTACCGCAATAAAACGCCCTTGGGCACACTGTGGAGCCTTTTCCAACAATATCGCTGGCGTATGCTATGGGTGATTATTACCTTCGCCATCAAACAATCCCCGGTTTGGGCCTTGCCTATCGTGACCGGGAATATCATCACCGCGATCACGCAAATAGATGTCGCCCACCATGGCGGGCACAGCCCGGCCACCGGGCCGCTGATCACCTTCATCATCGTCAATGCCGCCATCATGTTTATTCTCATTGTCCAGAATGTTCCCATGCACACCCTGTACGCCAAGCTGCTTTCTTCCGTGGTGCGGCAGATACAACTGGTTTTGCGCTCGGCTCTGGTGGTACGTTTGCAGCAGCTATCCATGAGTTTCCATGACAACATGTTGGCCGGGCGGCTGCAAAGCAAAGTGTTGCGGGATGTGGAGGCAGTGCAGCAATTATCCAGTCTGCTTATTGATACGCTACTGTCCGGAGCGCTGATTCTCGTAGCCGCCTTTGTCGTGACTTTGGTGCGCAGCCCAATCACACTGCTGTTTTTTCTCGTTACAGTTCCCGCCGCGGTTGGCCTGACCAGGTTATTCGGCGGCGTGATGCGGCAACGCAACGAAGCTTTTCGCGTGGAACTGGAAAAAATGTCGGGCGAAGTATCGGAAATGATAGAAATGATCCCCGTCGCCCGCGCCCATGCCGTGGAACAATCGGAGGTGCAGCGCGTCAATCGCCGACTGTTGCGCATCCGCAGTGTCGGCCAGGAACTTGACACCACCAGCAATCTTTTCGGTTCCTCCGGATGGGCCACATTTCAGGCCTTCCAGATGCTCTGCCTGGTTTTCAATGTTTGGCAATGCTACCACGGCTGGATCACCGTTGGCGATGTGGTGATGTATCAGGGGTTTTTCTCCATGGTAGTGGGTTCGATGCAGTCCATGCTTGCAACCATTCCGCAGTTGGCCATCGGTATTGAGTCCATTCGCTCCATTGGCGAGGTTCTGGAATCTCCCGATATCGAACGCAATGAGGGGAAATTGGCGGTTAGCGCTGTGCATGGTCACATCGAATTCCAGGCGGTCAGCTACCGTTATCCCGGCGCGACGAGGCTGGCGGTGGATAATTTTTCCCTGGATGTCGCGGGCGGAGAAACCATCGCCGTGGTCGGGCAATCCGGGTCCGGCAAGTCCACGCTGATGAATTTAATTATTGGTTTTCGCCGCCCCACTTCCGGCAGAATTCTAGTCGATGGGGTGGATATGGAAGCCATCAATTTGCAAACGCTGCGCCGTTTTTTGGCCGTGGTGCCACAACAGGTGCTGCTGTTCAGCGGCACGGTACGAGACAACATCGCTTATGGGCTGGAACACATCACCGATGAACAGCTTAACGCCGTGCTGGAAATGGCCAACTGTGCTGAATTTATCCGGGAAATGCCCAAAGGAATTGATACGCCGCTGGGAAATCGCGGCGGTAAACTTTCCGGCGGCCAGCGCCAGAGAATAGCCATTGCTCGGGCAATGCTGCGAAATCCACAAATTATCATTCTGGATGAAGCCACCAGTGCCCTGGATTTGGCCGCGGAATATCTCGTGCAACAGGCCATTAAACGATTAATTAAAGGCCATACCACCTTTATTGTCGCCCACCGTCTATCCACCATCCGCGATGCCGATCGGGTGGTAGTGATGGATCATGGCCACTTGGCGGAAGTCGGTGCATATACGCAGCTCCTGGCCGAAAAAGATTCCGCATTCGCCCGCCTGCATGCCCTGCAAAGTTGATTTCCTCCGGCAACGCGGTGCGGTGTTGCGCCATCACGGGTTGTAACTGTAGGTATAACTTTCGTAATTCATAGCCGATGGATTAGTGCTATTGTAATTGGTGCCGAAGCTGAAAAAGCACGGAGCGTGGACCTGGCTGGGTAGGGGCATCTCGGAGCTGACCGGAGGTAAGTCTGCATTTGTCAACGCCGGAACGTAAACTAACTGGCCTTTGATCGACGAAACACCGTATGGAGACGACGAGTATACTCCGCCCGCGAGCTGAGGATACGGGTAGGTGTAATTCTTTATGTCCGGTGCAGTCGCGGCATTGACCAAGCTGTCAGCCGCTGGCACATATTGAATTGGATTTCCCAATCCATCAAGAATTTCGACCACACCGGTCAGCATAGCCCCGGTGTTCCCCGGTGCCGGAAAAGCCCCAGTTACCACTGCAGACGCAGGCAAATTGGTTAAAAAGTTTTTGTGTTGCGCCCAATTGTTGGTACCGGTGATTTGATATGCGTGCAGCCGCTGGTATCCCTCCAGGAAACTAAGCATATCCGTTGGCACCTGCCCGGCGGTTTTATGTTCATACCATTCCAACGCTCCCTGCAGGCCCTTGAGTTCAGATTTGGTCAACGCCATCTCCGAACTGCTCTTCACTTGTTCGCCCACAGCCAGGCCAATACCGATGAGAATAACGATGACCAATATGACCACCAACATTTCGATGAGCGTAAATCCGCGGGGTTTTCGCATGGCCAATACCTCGTCAAGCGCCGATTTTCTACTAATATATTATAGCAGCCTCCAGCGTAAAACCAAGGAAAATTCCGCCATGCTGGTGCGCCCGGTTTATAGTGCGTTAAAAAATGTGTAACCGTTCACGGGCCTGCGGGCAGCAGTGCGGGGGTTGGCAATCGGGCGAAATGGTTGTGGATGGTCTGATACAGGAATTCAAAGACGCTGCGTTGTTGCTGCGTGCAGGTGGCGATGGCCGTCCAGATTCGCTCACACCACTTCTTTCCCCGCACGCTACGTGTCCCTTACGCAACATGGCGATCCAGCGCGACAAAGCGGATGGCTTGTTCCGCCGGATTATTGGTTGGCTCAAGGCCTGGTGTCGTGGTAAATCAAAAAGAGGAGTCCCTGTTTTGGCGGAAACGTACGGCCATGTCACCTCGACCAATCCGTTAAGGGCCTGTGACCGTTTCTGCAACGCGGCGGCAATTCGATAATGGGGAGATTAAGGTTTCAATTACAGTATTTATCAGAATTGGTCAGTAATATCAGCATTGATCATTGATCATTCCTCCCCACTCTGCTGCCTCTTGTGAGTTCCCGTCACGCCTGTGATCAGCAGTATCAGTATTGGTCAGTAGGGACTCAATGCGGCTGAGGCTTGGAGTTAGAAGTTAGAAGTCCTTTTCACTGATCAAGGAACACGGATCACGGATCAGTGACGATGGGGGAAGGACCCGGAATCCAGAAGGCAGAAGGGTTTGCTTTGCGAATTTCAAGGATGCCAAGATGCCCAAGTTAGGGGGGCAACTTGCCCAAGATGCGCAAGTTGATCGGAGCGTTGATTTTAGCTGGTTTGGTTCAAGGTGCCCTAGGAGCCTGTCCGTGTAATGATTTTTGGGGCACCGAATAAATTTTTCATTATTTTCAGTTGCGGCTTAAAATATT
>JBMFGW010000047.1:0-27032 GCA_049977145.1 Phycisphaerae bacterium | reverse complement strand
AAGCGATACCTGGCTGCTTAGGTCATACTATTTTCACCCCGTGAAAACCGCTCCCAACCCTTGCCCCGCAGTGCTATACGCGTGTTTCGATGAAAATAACTTGTAAAGTCATGCTAGAGGGGGACAATCTGCTTTCATGGTTAGGCTCGTTAGTGAACTCGGCAGGCGAAAAGCCGTGAACAGTTACGATTTTACTGTCCATTATCGCTGTGCGAACCAGCGGCTTTTTTTTGGAACATCCGGTTCATTGACATCGCGGAAGATACCGGATAAAAATTAGGCGTGTTGGTTAAAATTTGGAGCGGTGGTCGCCATGAGCACAACGTCGGAAAATGCTTCGGAACCAGTTTTGAAAAACCTTGAGCAACTACTCCCCGCGCTGGAAGCGTTGTACAAGGCAATCCATGCGCATCCGGAACTATCCATGCAAGAAACACAGACAGCCAATTTGGCCGCTGAACGACTGCGAGCCGCGGGCTACGATGTGACTACGGGGATCGGTAAGACCGGCGTTGTCGGCCTACTGCGCAATGGCGATGGTCCGGCTGTGATGCTCCGCGCCGACATGGACGCTTTACCCGTGGAGGAGGCGACGGGCTTGGTGTATGCCAGCAAGGTCAGGGTCAAGGACCAGACGGGACAGACAGTGCCGGTCGGGCACCTGTGTGGTCATGATATGCACGTGGCATGGCTGGTAGGAGCGGCTACCCTGTTCGCGCAGCAACGCGATGCATGGAAAGGAACCCTCGTTGTGGTGTTCCAACCCGGTGAAGAGACCGCGCAAGGCGCGCAGGCCATGATTGACGACGGCCTGCTCCGACGCTTTCCCAAGCCAGTGGTCGTTCTCGGCCAGCATGTCATGGTCGGGCCGGCGGGAACGGTTGCCGGAAGCGCCGGTCCTATCACATCGGCGGCTGATAGTTTACAAATTCGCCTTTTCGGCCGCGGTGCCCACGGCTCAATGCCGCAGGCCAGTATCGATCCTGTGGTGATGGCGGCAGCGACTGTAATGCGCTTGCAGACGATTGTTTCGCGCGAAGTCGCCGCCGCTGAAGCGGCCGTGGTCACTATTGGCGTACTGCAGGCGGGAACTAAGGAGAACGTCATCCCCGATGAAGCCGTGATCAAGCTGAATGTTCGCACATTTGATGAAGCTGTGCGTAGCCGCGTGCTTTCCGCGATTGAGCGCATTGTCAACGCTGAGGCGGCGGCGTCGGGCGCGCCAAGAGCACCGGAAATAACGCCGTTGGACCGTTATCCCCTGAATGTTAATGACGCTGCGGCAAGTCAGCGGATCGTCAGCGCGTTCCGCGCTTACTTTACCCCTGATCGTGTCCGGCACACGGGCCCCGCGCCTGCGAGCGAGGATTTCGGATGTTTTGGCGTCCAATGGCATGTTCCGTCCGTCTTCTGGTTCGTAGGGGGCACCGATCCGGCAACCTACGCAAAGGCCTTGCAAGCCGGCCGAATAAACGACTTGCCGGTCAATCACAGTCCGCTGTTCGCACCGGTTATTCACCCAACATTGCGCACGGGCGTGGAAGCGCTGGTGGTCGCGGCGCGGGTTTGGCTTACGGTGCCAGAGACGCCCCAGTGATTAGTGGCACTGCGGGGTACAGGGTAGTGATGAGGCTGAGGAAAAGAGGCTGACGATGACCTTACTGTTTGTGTTGAATCTCATCGGTACATTTGTCTTCGCGATCAGCGGCGCTACTGCGGGCGTAGCTCGGCGGCTTGACCTGTTTGGAATTCTCGTACTTTCATTTGTCGCCGGGAATTTTGGTGGCCTCACCCGCGACGTGCTGATCGGATCGATTCCACCCGGCGCGATCCGCGACTGGCGATATCTGGGGGTTTCGGTTCTCGCAGGTGTCGTTACATTTTACTGGTATTCCGGAGTTGATCACCTGCGTCTGCCTGTGCTGCTGTTCGACGCAGCGGGCCTGTCGCTCTTCGCGGTCTCTGGTACGCAGAAGGCGCTGGCTTACGGACTTAACCCGGTTATGGCTGCTCTGTTGGGGATGCTTACCGGCATTGGCGGCGGGGTTATGCGCGACGTTCTTTTGGCTGAAATCCCCACGGTACTGCGTGCCGATCTTTACGCTGTTGCCGCGCTTGCCGGTGCGTCGGTCGTCGTGGTTGGCGGCCTGCTGCACCTTCCGCCGACTGCGACAACCATCAGCGGCGCGGTTCTTTGCTTTTGGCTGCGGTTTATGGCGATCAAACATGGCTGGCGGCTTCCGATTGCAAATCCGGTGCCCCAAAGTGACGCGAAGAGCAGCCCCCCAGACCCCGGAAAAACTGGCCTGAAATAGCCTTGGTTCTTAAGTGCGTTGCATTCGGCGGTTACCACTTTACCCGGGGGCGGATGGGTTGCACGCGTGGGGTGATTCAGGGGGTGTCTTCCGCGAACATCTGGCACATGGAAGCGAAACTTTTTGGGGGGTATTTTTCCCATTGCTCTTCACGCACGAACAGCGGATGAAAGTTTCTTTTCCCGTCCTGTACCGTTGCGTCGGCGCACCACTGTTTTAGGCGCGCCCATTTTTGCGGGTCTTTGAGATCCTCGCGTCCCTTGGTTTCTATTAGCCAGATATCGGATTCGGATTCTTTCACGATGAAATCGGGGAAATAGTTCTCAATGCTTCCATCCGGGGTGCGGTATTCGAGGCGGAAGGCACCGGGATTGCGCTCCGGGTTTTTGGCAAATGAGATGATTTGTTTTGATTCGGCGAGAACCCCAGCAAATTGCAACTCAAAATTATTTCCCACCACCTTATTAAAAATCGTATTTGGTGCCATCAGGTAGGGCTGGTTGTTGATTACAAAGGGGCGAATTTTGCTGATTTTAATGTAATCGCAAATTTCGGTGATTCCACGCTGTTGGACGGTTAACTGATTCAGTGCGGCTTTGAACGTTTCTAATAGCGCCATGGTTACGGGCGTCTCCGAAAGAGTTCGTAACACGTTGCGCCAGGCTTTTACACCCTGACGTATTTTATAGACCAGCGGCGGCAGCAGGCGTGCGTATCCGGACTGGGTGAACTGTTCCTGCTGGTCGCCGGGGTACCAACGAATATCCGGATCAAGAATCGCGTAGGGGTCAACTGGAAAAGCGGAGTTAAGAGCCATGATTAGCGCCCCATCATTTTCGTAAACCACGCCCTGGAATCATCTGGCTTGGTTGTTCTCATAGAATATCAATCCATCTTTTATTGTTGAGTAGGTTGGTCATCTTGGTGGCGAATTTGGACCGTCCCCTTTGCTTTCCACTCACGCAGCCCGCTGGAAAAACGGCACCGCGTTGGCCTTGAAGTCCTCCAGCGAGGTGAACTGTTTGTCCGCCGCGCTTGTGACTCGGTTGCGGTCCTTTTTTCCGAGGCTTTCAAAATCTTCGTGTACGACTACGCTCTTGAATGGCAGCCTGGCCCGCTGAAATTCAAGGCATGAGATAGCTGCCAGTCTCGCCCTGGTAACATCCTTGGCCCCGAAGAGGAAGATCGGCGTTGGCGTTTCAAACAGCACGTCCACCTCCAGGTCGTCGCGATCGGGCATTGGAAGGGCTTTCTCCCTGGGGCGATAGGTCTGGAGGTTCGCGTCGATGAATTCAAGCAGCGACTCGAGAAAAAGGCTCTGGATAACCTCCCTCCGGTAAAGGCGCATACTTGAGACCTTCGCGACCGTCTGGGCAAACTGCAAAACCGCCGGGTAGAGGCTCTCCGGGGCGGCGTCCAGAAGAAGGCTTCCCTCTTCCTCTCTAATCTTGTTCTCCATTAAAATCTTTTGCAGGATCCGCTCCTTGTTCGGCGTGTCCACCTCGTAAGAGTATGAAAGCCGCATGAGGGTCATCGCGTAGTCACTGATTCTGATACGGCCATCGGGAAGGTTCTGCAGGTAGATGTCCACCATGTCGCCATCCTCGTGGTAAAGTGGGGCGACAAGTTGAAAAATGCCCGGTCTTTTTTCTCGAAGTTTCGCCATGTTGTTAAACTGGCCTTTGAGCATGTCGAGATAATTCATGTTTGGTTCTCCAGCTTATCGAATAGTGGTGCCGGCTTGGCCTGCGGAAAATATTGCCACGCATCGGGGAGATTACAACGGACAATAAAAAAGGCGATTGCCTGCTCGAACGAGGCAAACTCGGTGGTAAGACCGGCTGTTCCCTCAGGCTTTTCTCCCGCGGCTATGGATGCTTCTGTGGCGAGATGGATATGGTGGCCGTAATGGGGTGTCAGCCCGCTGGGTTGGCCCAGAAACTCTCCGTGGGGACCGTTGCATCGAATTAGGCAGACCCGTTCCGGGTCTTCCCGGGGTCGCCAAATAAGTCCAATGGAAAAGTTTTCTGGAAAGGCTTCCGATTGGCGGAGGAACACCTCGAATACTTCCTCGCCATTTGCCGATGTAAGTTCCATGTCGTTTCTCATCGCCCCGCGATCAAGCGACATTTCCCGCTTCGGTGGTTGGGTGACTATCTTTGCGCAACGAACCAATTCATCTAATTTAGCTTGCGAATAATTCTTCATACCTTCACCTCCACGACCTTGGTCGTGTCGTTGCCGAAGATGTCGATCACCTTGACGGCAATTTTATACCGGCCCGGCTGTGAATACGAGTGTTTTCCGCTGACACACTCCAACTTGCGGTCTTTGCGGGTGCGGTAGGTCTGCCATTCATTTTCAAATATATAGTTGCCGGTCCATATTTCCCTTTCCCGGCCACGCGGATCGGCGGAAAACAGGTTATCGACCTGCCTTTCGGCCTGTCGGCGGGGTTCATCAATTTGTTCAATGGTTTGGAACGGGAGAACCGCGTTGGTTACTTCGCCGGTTTTGCCCTGACAGATAAGTTCCACATCCGGCGCATCGGCAAAGAGCATCAGCTTGTATTTGGCGGGCAGCGGCTCGCCACGGTCGATACAATCTTTGATGATTTCTTTATCGCGATCCGTGAGTTCCATGCCTGCTCCGTGAGTCTCTGTTGCCGCCGTGCCTGGTTGCGGTGGGGAAGTTTTCAAAAGGCTCCCCGCGGCGATGTTGAGAGAATAATCCGGGGCGTGGGTTTTGGGAAGCGGGGTGGGGGGGAGTTGGTTCGGCCATTTTTTTGGTTCCACAAAGTGATTTACGGATTATAGTCGCGGTTGGGGTTTGTAGGCAATGGACGGGGCGTTGCGTTCCAATTTGCACTGGCCGCGGATCAGTTTCATTTGTTAGGGGATACCCGTATACATTTTTAATGGGCGGCAGGGTGAGGGCGCTAAACTGGGCGTGACCGGCGGTCGCGGCTTTATGGGGATGGTGCCGCAGCGGCGCGTCAACGGGCCGCGAACAACGATCAATATTGAGGATTGGAAGGCGGGGAATAAATTTCGCGGCTGGGACGGGGGGCGAACGGGTCCTACGCGCGGTGCAAGCGGGGGGTGCGGTAAATTTAATCCACCGGCCAACATATTTGGTGGGCGGGGGCGCGGTTAAAATTACAACTCTACAGGGCTATTAACGGCTCCGGCGCTTACGAGATACGTTTGGGGCGTCCATTCCCAGCCGGCGCGTCAATTCATTACGCAAAACTTCCGCCAGTTGGGCCCGCGGCACCTTACGCGCGGATTGTTGATCAATAATCAATGCCGCCGGTTCCGGACCACGCGTCATTTCCAGCGTATTGGCCACAATGACATCGGCGTGGCTGTGTTTACGGCTTTTCTGCGCCACCGCGATAAGCTCGTCATCACGCAAGCCAACTTCCAGTTTGAATTTGAAGAGCAGTCCCCGATATTTCCATACTTTACGGAATTGATCAATAATTTTAAGCGTGGGTTTACCGGTAATCACAACGCTTTCATAGCGACTGGATATTTTTGGCTGTTGCACTTTATCCACCACCCACACTTCCCGGTTCGGTTTGTTCGTCGGTTCGCGGAAGATAATGGTATAGGCGCCATCGGGTGTATAGTCACTGACCGCCGCGGTCATAAATACCGCATCAAACAGGTGCGCCGCCAGAGAAGTGGCAATTAAGTGCAAGAGATCGGCGTGGCTTTCAAATAGTATGGCGGTCAATGCGGAGGACGGGCCGCGGCCCTGGATTTGCCGCACATGTTCAGCGTTGCTGGTTAGCAGCGTTACATCGGCAATGGCGCTGACCGCGTGCGCAATATCCAAGCCGGTTTGACCGGTGAAAATATTGCTCCAGCAACGGACGGAATCAATTTTCTCACGGGTATTGCCGGCGGTAATGAGAACCTGCGGTCGTATTTTATTCATGCTGATATCCTACCGCAAAATGCCGCTGCGATGTACCATATTAGCGCTACAGTGCTAGATAGTACGATTAAAAAAAAGGATATTTGTGACTCAGCTACCATACAAAATTGCGACTCTGGTGTACATATTTGATGATTGCGGAAATACCCTGCTTTTACACCGCAAAAAAACCCCTAATCAGGGATTGTACTCCCCGATTGGCGGGAAGCTGGAGCAAGCCATTGGGGAATCGCCTTACCAATGCGCCATGCGTGAAGTGGAGGAGGAAATCGGGTTGTCGCTGGATTACACGGATATTCGACTTTGTGGCATCGTGGCGGAAAAGGCGTATGAAGGCGCCACCCATTGGCTGATGTTCTGCTTTGAGGTTACACGCGGTATTACGCTTACGCAACGGGAAATTCCCGAAGGCCAACTGGAGTGGGTGCCGATATCCGCAGTGCAGGACCGACCCATTCCGGAATCAGATCGCAAGGCCATCTGGCCGATGATGCTCCGGCATAGTGCGCAGATTCTCAAGCACCAGCAGTGCCACGCCAATCCGGACGTCTTCAGCTTATATCTGGATTGCAGTATGGCCGGGAGGATGCGTGTCGTCCATGAGCATCCGGCGCAAGGGCAAGAAAAATAACAATAGAAACCAGGCACGAAATCGTATTCATAAACTCCCCGGCCATAAAACCAAACTCCCCATAACACTATAATATACGGTAACCGTTCAAGGCCTTTCGGCCTTCCAAACGCGGTATGCGTGCACGGCGGTACCACTCCCTTACGGTCGCGGCTCGGCCTGCCGTTATGCGTGGTAGGTACGCCAAAAACATCGTGCGTGAACGGTTACAATATACGCAGCAGGGCCTGCGCCTGGGTAATTAATCCGGAAATTTCCTCATCATCCATTTGATAACCCTGTATAAAGTGCTGATAGCAGGTGATCGCTTCCGCGCGGCGTCGTTGTTTACGCAGCAGCTCCGCTTTTTGAAATAATGCCAATCCGGCACAGGCCCGCAGCGGCGGATCGGCAGCCTGGCTGTATTTGGCCAGTACCGCATCATACCCGGCCAAGGCATCGGCAATTTTTCCCAGCTCCGTCAAGGCCATGGCGCGGTTATATTGCGATCGCGCCGCCTGTTGACGCAAAAGCGGAGAATCAGCCTCCGCGAAGCGGGCTATAACCGCGTCATAAACGGCAATCTGCTCCAAACGTTTTCCGCGTTCGCCCAAGGTCAGGGCCTTCCGCATCATGGCGCGCACCGCAATTGATAAAATTCCCGTATCCGCGTTTTTTCCAAAGCGCTGGATAATGGCATCATAAACAGCCAGTTCATCAAGCTTGCGATCCAGTTTACGAAACGCCAGCCCTGTTCCGAGCATCGCGGTGGCTACCTGTCGCTGTACGTCGGTCTCCGGTACCGTGCCGAATTTACCAACGAATTTCTGGTAACACCGCACCTCATCGCCAATTCGTCCCTGCCGGCCGGCTATGGCGGCCTGACGCATGAACGCTTCGATCACTTCCGCGCGCAATGCCGGGGCGGTGGAGTTGCCAAAACGAAGAAGCAAGGCATCATAGGCTGCCAATTCATGACCTGGACGATCCATTTGGCCCAGCACGCGCCCCCGGTCCAGCATTGTTCGGCAAAGCACCGGGGCGAACGCTGTATCCGTTTCACGGCCAAATTTAATCATAAATTCATTGCAGACCCGCAGTTCATCCTCCAAAGAACCGTTTTCTTTAACGAGTTCTATTTTTATACGAAACGCTTCCGCTGCGGCATGCCGAATGCCTGGCAATTTGCTGTCACCAAATTGTTTTATAAATTGATCGCAAGCCGCATCAAGTTCCACACCATGGCCATGCCATGTAGAGCTTTGCAAATGGGCCAGTTGCGCCTGCGCCGCAGCCACGTCCAAATCCGTAGCGGCATGGTCCGTATTTGCGGTAGTTTCAGTAACGGTGGTAACAGTAAAAGTGGCATTAGCAACGGGGGGAGGGGGAATCGCCGCGGGATCTGTTGGTGCGGTGATCGCAACGGCGGTATTGGCCGCCGGTGCGGCAAGGACCTCCGCAGGTGTGGCAGTATGCACCGGCCCTGGCGGCGCTTCGGCAGTGACGGATAAGGCCGGGATTGGTTCCGCGATTGATTCTATGATTGACGGTTTCGCAGCATCCGGCGCTGGTTCCGCCGCCATCTGCGGCGCAAGGGTTGCCGCTTTCCTTTGCGCCTCGGCGGCCTCCGCAGCGGCCATAATTTCCCGCCGTTTTTTGGCAATGATGATGGCAATTTCCGCAGCACGCTCCACGCCTCCCAACACCTCCGGGGCGGAATCGTGCTGGAATCTTTCCCGCATGGCTTCGCCAATTGTCAGCGCGGTATCAAAATCACCTGATTGAAGGGCCTGCTCCATCCGACGCCCCAGCACCGTGGCGAGTTCGCGCCGCACGGTAGCCGCACACCGACCGCCGGTGGGCCGGAGATGCTCCAAGGTCCCGGCAATCTCCGCACGTACCCATTGATCCGCCACTGCCCCGAAACGTTGTACCGCCGTATCGTATGCAGCCAGAGCCTCCATGGGTTTATCGAGTGCCGCCAGCACGGCGGCCACATCAAACGCCGCCGTGGTGACAATTTGCTTTTGTGATGGCGATATCTCCGGTGGTTCACCATACGTCTGGATCGCTTGATAATCGGCTAAACTCTCGTGTAATTTCCCAACCTGACGCAATAGCTCCGCCCGCCGGAATAACGACTCAATGACCAATGGCACAATGGTGGAATCAGAAACTGAACGAAACGCCGTTACCACTTCCTGATAGGCCGTCATGGCCGCATCGGAGTTGTGCAACTCTTCAAGAATTGCGGCCCGATTGCGCATAGCCTGCGCCAGCAACCGGGTCGGAATTAAATCCGACTCCTCCCGCGCGCGATCCAAGAACTGATTGAGCGTTTGCAGGGATTCTTCATGACGGCCAGTTTTTTCCAATAAGGCTGCCTGATTAAATAGCGCCACGGGAATACATTGACGGGATTCCGTTTCACCGTTGAAGTCAAACCGCGCGGTCACAGCGGCATACGCGGCAACAGCTTCGGTATCGCGTTCTAATTTTTCCAGCAACTCGCCGCGTAAAAACATGGCGCGGGCCAGCGGCACCAGCAGTGTCGCGGGCGTACCGTGTTCGACCCGCGCGATAAATTGCCGACACGCGGCCAACGCCTCTTCCAGCCGACCATCTTCCCGCAACATAAACGCCCGCGCCAACAGCACCGGAGCCACCACCGCCCGCACACCCGGCGCTGTGTTGTCGGCGAAAGCGGCCAGCAAGTCGTCATAGGTCGCAAGCTGCTCGGCGCGGCGCGATAAGCGGGCCAGACATGCGGCTTTGGAGGCCATGATCGTCGCCACCGGCAAAGGGGGCAGCGCCAGTGATTGTCCCGCTTTCAGCGCGGCGTCATAGGCGGCCAAGGCCTCGGCATCATGCCGCTGCGAATCCAATGCCGCCGCCTTGCGACTCCAGGCATGAAACAGCATTTCGCAAATCACCGGATGAGTGCTATACCGAAAGCGATCAATGAACGCATCACATGCCGGCATCACCGCATCGGCTTTGCCCATATACGCCCGCAGTGCGATTTTATTAAACATTGCCCGCGCGCAAAGCGTCGCCAGGTCGGTATCTTCAGAGGATGTGAACCTTTGAATCAAGTCGTCACACAATTTATCGGCGGCGGCATAATCGCGCCGGGTAGCCCGGATGGTACTTTGATCCAACAATAGCGCGGCCACACCACGGCGCAGCGCCAAATCCACCACCTCACCAGAGTGTTCAACAGCAGAATCATAAGCGGCCAGGCAGGCTTCCACGCGCCCCAGACGGCACAATGCCATCACGCGCGCTTTACCGGCGGTCCTGACAACGTCAAGCCACGGTGGATCCACGAAATTGCCGAATGCGTTCAGCGCCTTTTCCGCCAGTGTCAACGCTTCGGTGATTCGATTTAAGGCCAGATGTCTCTGGAGTGCTTGCACCAGACATTCCGCCGTCTTAGCCCCCATGACTTCTTCGGCTACCGGCCCGAACCGCTCTTCGGCCGCCTGATAAGCGTTGATAACCTCCGGTGCGCGATCCAGCGTGATCAGAAGATTCACTTGTTCCAGCATGATCTCGCAGAGCCAATTCTGGTCAACAATTTCTTTTTTATTGGAAAAATCCGTTATGAGTCGCGTGCACGCCGCCAAAGATTGATTATCCCGCCCGGAATCCCGTAATGCTGTAACTTTCATCCACAGGGCCTTGGCCAGCAGACGATCGGGCAATTGGATGTGATCTTCGAGACATTCATTGAGCGCCATTAGCGCTTCCGGCCCCCGGTTCAACCGTGTGAGCAAGGAGGCCTTGTTGAACATGGCCGATGCTACATAGCCACGGATCGTAGCAGTGGACGCGGCTTGGAAACGACGCAGTAAGTCATCATAACCACCCAACGCGTCATCACGCCTCCCCAAAATATCCAGCACGGCCGCCCGGTCCAGCAAAGTTTTGGCGACCTGCCCTTGAATGGTTTCGTCCTTACTATCTTGAAACATTTGCAGCAGCAGATCAAAAGCGGCCAGGGCGGGCGCGAAACGCCGCGCTTGAATTAACAAAGCGCCTTTGGTGAAGATGGTGCGGGCCAGCTTTAACTGGTGCGCGGGATCCGCCGCGCCGGTATAACGCGCGATGAGTTTATCCGCGTGGCGCAGTTTCGCTTCAACATCCGCCGTCTGCTCCATAACCGAAAACCTTCATACGCGTTGTGTATCCATCCGCGGGTGGATATCTGGGCCGGCCTGCTCCCGCCGCGTACTCCGCCGTTTACACTTCGGTGATCTCTTTATGCTTGGCCCGCACCAGTTCATCCACCTTGACTTCAAATGTTTTCAGGAGTTCCTGAATATCTTCTTTGGCCTGCTGGGCTTGATCTTCCGGAATAGCAGCTTGTTTTTCTTCCTGATCAATATGCTTATTGGCGTCACGGCGAACATTCCGCATACCGATGCGGGCCTGCTCCGCCGCCGCCTTTACTTTCCCCAAAAGCTGCTGTCTTCGCTCGCCGGACAAAGGCGGTAATACGAGCCGAATCTGCTTGCCGTCATTGATGGGATTGATGCCCAGGTTCGCGGCTTCAATGCCTCTGATAATGTCCTTTTGCGAGGCGGGGTCAAAAGGCTTGATAAGAATGGATGTCGCATCCGGCGTGGTCAGAGAGGCCAGAGACCGCAAATCAGTGGGGGCACCGTAGTAATCGATTTTTATAAACTCCACCAGGGAAGTGCTGGCGCGTCCCGTACGAAATCCTCGCAGTTCGTGCCGCAGGTGCTCGAGTACCTTCTCCATGTGCTCTTCGGTCGTAAAAAGAATTTCATCAATGGGCATGTTCACACTCCGGAAATCTACGATACTGGGGCCGCCACCAGCCGAGTTGATACTCCCTGACCATGGCCGTCGGCGTGCGTTATCAGCGTACCGATCGGCTCGCCGGCGATTACACGCATAATATTTCCTGGCTTTTTGAGATTAAAGACCACGATCGGAATTTTGCTTTCCATAGCCAGACTGATGGCGGTCATATCCATGACCCGCAAATTATCCGTAATCACCCGCCGATAGGTCAACTTGGAATAACAAACCGCCTGCGGATTGTTCTTGGGATCGGAATCATAAACGCCATCAACTTTGGTGGCTTTCAGCAGTACCTCGGCCTGCAACTCCGTCGCGCGCAGGGCGGCACAGGTGTCGGTGGTGAAAAATGGATTTCCCACCCCCGCCGCCAATACCACCACGCGCCCTTTTTCCAAATGCCGCAACACTTTCCGCCGAATGAATGGTTCAGCTACCTGAATGACATTTAAGGCGCTGGCCACGCGCGTGGGACAGCCAAGATGTTCCAGCACTTCCTGCAAAGCCATGGCGTTAATAACCGTCGCCAGCATTCCCATATAATCCGCGGTGGAGCGTTGAATTTCCCCGGTTTTCGCCAGCGTTTCGCCGCGGATAAAATTGCCGCCGCCAATGACCACCGCCATCTGCACACCCAAGGCCGCAACCTCGGCGATCTGCCGGGCGATCGTGGTAAGCTCGGCCATATCAAAGCCGAAGCCGCTTTCCCGACACAGACCTTCTCCGGAGATTTTCAACAGTACGCGTCGATAACGCGGTTCGGTCATGGATAACTCCATCCAGAGTATGAGAACTTCTACACTTCACCAACCTTAAAGCGGGCGAAGGCGGCAATGCGCAACGGCGCCGCCACCGCCTTACCGGTTTGCGCCAGCAGATCACGGATGCGTTGATTTTCATCTTTCACAAATGGCTGTTCCAGCAGCACATTGTCCGCGAAAAACTTATCAAGTTTTCCGGCCACAATTTTTTCCACAATATTGGCGGGCTTGTTCTTGATGCTTTCCGCCGCCAGTTCCCGCTCCCGTTGTACCACCGCCGCATTCACCGACTCACGATTAATCGCCAGCGGTACAACGGGCATTCCCGCCGTTACATGCATGGCAATCTCGCCGACCAGCACGCGCACCGCGTCATCACTGCTGCCATCCACCTGTACCAATGCCCCGACTTTGGCGTTGTGATGCACATATTTGCCCACCAAGCCATTTTCCGTTTTATAGCGCGCCAACCCGGTAACCGCCATATTCTCTTTGATGGCGCCACCCACAAGTTCTTTAATAACGGCCTCCACGGTGCGCCCCGAACCGTCCGAATATGGAATTGCATTAAGCTGGGGCGGCGTAGAAACATCATGCGTAAACGCCAGTTCCACCAGATCCCGCAATAACTTCTGGAAGGCTTCATTGCGGGCGACAAAATCGGTCTGACAACCCAAACGCACCATCACGCCAAGTTTGCCGTCCGCACTGATTTTTCCACCTACCAGCCCTTCTTTCATGGCATTGGACGTTTTGCTTTCCGCGCGGCCAGCGCCCCATTTCCGCAGCAATTCACTAGCCGCATCCATGTCACCATGCGCTTCCTGCAGCGCTTTTTTCGCATCCATCATGCCGGCATTGGTTCGTGCCCGCAGGGTCATTACATCTTTTGCACTGATTTCCGCCATTTTGCTTTATCCTCTATAAGTGCCAAGTCCAATCAACCAGTTCGCGGGCCATACCGCCATACTATAAGTCTAAAAGTCTACGGCTTTTTACTTAAAACGTCCAACGGGTGGTGTATACTTATACCGCGTGGCCAAGTGTTTGGCCGGTGTGGTGGCCATGGAGTTAAGGCGGTGAACGTCCTGGCATTTTCCGAGTATGGCGGGAGAAAAACCGAACGGGCGTTTTTCAGGCGCGGCGCCGAGGTCGTGGCGCGGGAATTGCTTGGCGCCGCGCTGGTGCGAACCGTGGACGGGGTGCGGCGTGCGGCCCTGATTACGGAAACGGAGGCGTATGTGGGCACGCATGATCTCGCTTGCCACGCCTCCAAGGGCCGCACACGGCGAACGGAAATTATGTTTGGACCGGCGGGCTATGCCTATGTTTATTTGATCTATGGCATGTATCACATGTTCAATATCGTTACCGCCGAGGAAGGTGATGCGCAAGCCGTGCTGTTACGCGGGGCCGTGCCGTTGGATGATTGGGACGTGGTTCTTTCCGGCCCCGGAAAATTAACGCGGGCGTTTGGTATCACATTGGCGGATCGTGGGCTGGATCTGACCGGCGATGATTTGTACATCATGAAAAATCCGCAATATAACCTGAAAATTATAACCACGCCGCGCATTGGAATTGATTATGCCGGGGAATGGAAAAACGCGCCGTTGCGGTTTGTGGGCGCCACGCTCCGGACGACGGTCCAACGGCATGGCCTCGGAATCTACAAACAGCGCCGATGAATATAAAGTGTTTCACCACTGGCACACCATAATTCCCCATCCAGAGCCGAAACAATCGCCCCGGCCACGGAATCCGCATCCAGAATGTCTCGCGCCGGCACTTTAGAAGCAATCGGCAGCGCTTGGAACATCGACGTTGCCACCGCTGCCGGGGCTATAGCGATCACCCGCACGCCAATATCCCGCCCTTCACGCGCGGTCGCTGTGGTTAATAAATTCACGGCCGCTTTCGCGGCGCCGTAGGCCCCCAACCCCGGGAATGGATCGCGTGCCGCTTCCGAGGAAATGTTGATAATCACACCGGCATCACGTTGTGGGCTTTGCGCCGCGGAGAGATTGGCAAATTGCTTTTGGAATATCGGCCAGATCGCCCGCGTGATATAAAACACCGAAGATAGATTGATATCCAGAATCTCCCGCCATTGTGCCGTGGAGGTGGCATGCACTGGCTGCATCGTGGCCACCCCGGCGCAATTGATTACCGCATCAATGTGGCCCTTCCACTGTACGGCGGTATCAATAAGTTTTTGCGCTTCGTTCGGCTGGCTGACATCCGCCTGGCAGCAGTGGATTTCTCCGCAGCCATGAGGCAACGTGGCGGCATACGCATTAAGTTTTGCGACATCGCGCCCGGCGATAATAACTGCGTCGCCGCATGCCACAAGTCTTTTGGCCGTCGCGGCGCCTATACCGCTGCCGCCGCCGGTAATAAGAACAACTTTCATGGAAATCTCCTGTATGTCAGGCTGGCGTTAGCCCCTGTTCGGTGAAAAATCCGCATCACCGGTTCAATTAAACCACGCAAGTGATTCGGCGGGGGATACCGCGGACACCCGCGCGGCCAGGGCGGCGGTGCGAACGCGCTGTGCCAGTTCCAGCAAATTTCTTACAAAGTAATCGCCCTCATGGGGCAGTTTATTCATAACCGAACCTTAAACTAGCGGGATGGGGTCTTGACGTTACGGTCGCCTGCCGATTCGTCGTTACGCCCCAATGCTCTTTAGCCAGTATTTCCAGCCCGTCAACCAACCGTCGGCATTGTACTGTCCAATGCCGATTTTTCCAGTACCCGAGGAGCTAAGGGGCGGCCAAATGTTTGGGGGCGGCGGGCGATAGGTTTTGCTGAAAACACGCCGGTTACCGCTACGCGGCTAAAATCACCGATCCGGTGTTCGTGGAGATTATAAGAACGGGCATACGCCTCTACAACGGAGCGCTCGCTAATTTCCACGAAACGCGCTAAGATTCTGCGCGCGGAAAAATGTAACATTAGGGAAACTTTTATGAATGCTATTATTATCTCCATCGGTGATGAACTGACCGCCGGCTTAACCGTCAACACCAATGCCGCCTGGCTGGGACGGCAGCTTTCCGCATTGGGAATCAATTGTCGGCGGCAACTGACCGTTGGCGATGATCAGGCTGCTATTGCCATGGCCGTGCGGCAATCCATAGGCCAATGCGATATTCTGCTGCTAACTGGCGGCTTAGGTCCCACGGAAGATGATCTTACCCGCGACGGCCTGGCGGAAGCGCTGGCCGAGCCATTGGTACAGGATGACGCCGCGTTAGCCGACCTTGAAGCATTCTTTCAACGCATCCAACGCACCATGGTTGATAACAATCGGCGGCAGGCTATGCGTCCGGCTTCCGCGCGGTGCGTGGCCAATTCGTGCGGTACCGCGCCGGGAATAATTGCCCGCCGCGATCAGACTGATATATTTGCCATGCCCGGCGTTCCCAAGGAAATGCAGGAGATGTTTACGCAATCGTTTCTTCCGCTCCTGCGGGTAGCGGCCGGTGATGTGGTGCGACGTATCAGTAACCTGAACATCTGCGGGGCCGGAGAATCCTGGATTGGTGCCCAGATTGCGGATTTAATGCGGCGCGGTGCCAATCCGGCGGTGGGCACGACCGTGCATGACGGCATTGTTTCCATACGTATTTATGCCACCGGCAAACCTGCCGAGGTCGCGGCGATGATCGCGGAGCAAACTAAATCCGTGCGACAAAGGCTGGGGACACTTATTTTTTCCCAAGATGATGTTACGCTCGATGAGGTCGTGGCCGCACGGTTGCGAGATCGTCATGAGACCATCGCCACTGCGGAAAGCTGCACCGGCGGCATGGTGGCGGCGCTGTTGACCAATATTCCCGGTAGCTCGAATTATTTTTTACGCGGCTGGGTTACGTATAGCAATGCCGGTAAAATTGCGGATCTGGGCATAGCCTCCGAATTGCTGCAGCGGCATGGAGCGGTAAGTGAACAGGTTGCGGGGGCGATGGCCGTACAAGCACGAAAAAAAGCCGGCGCCAATTGGGGAATTGGGATTACGGGCATCGCCGGGCCGGATGGCGGCACTGCGGACAAACCGGTGGGGTTGGTGTATATTGGCCTCGCCGGTCCAAATGATGCTGCTGCGGTTTATGTACGACCATACCGGTTCTCCGGTGATCGCCATAGTGTGCGTCGGCGCAGCAGCCAAATGGCACTGATGCTGCTATTTTTGAAGCTCAACAATCAAAATCCGGATAACGTGTTGCCCCACTGACCGACGATTCTCACCGATTCAGGCGGCGGAAGTGTTGCGGTGATTCCGCCATGCCGGTGCGATGGGAGACGATCATCGCGGTCATCATCGCGGCGGTTTCCGGCAGCAGGTGCGGCCAACCACGATGCGGAGATGGTACCGCCGTGAAATGGCGGCAGAAATTTTCCAGTTCACTTAGTACCTGCAGCGCTCCGGATAACGGCGGGGTGGAATCCTCATCAATGATGGTGTCCCTAGCCGAAGCCCAGCGATAACTGAACTCGGAAAGTTTCACCCGGCCATCCCGATTGGCGATGGAAATTTCCCGTTGTAACGATGATTCCTGATCGGAAATCTGCAGAACGATGGTGGCCCCATCAAGGGTTCGCATCACCACACCAACATTGCCGGTTACATCAATAAAACTATCCTGCTGTCCGCTGGTGCCATCAATTGCGGCATAAAGCGCGGCTGGCAAACCGACAATTTCAATGATGGACCGGAACGCATCCCACGCCAGCACGGATAAGGAACGCACCGCGCCATCGGTCACGCCGCGCACACGGGCCACGGCATGATTGGCGGCGGACCAATGGCCGCCGAGAAACTGCGCGCCGCGGAAAAAATTCTCTGTTTGCCGCGCCTGCCCAAATCCCCAGGCGCCGGAAAATCGGGGCCAACTGTACAAGAGGTGTGTTCGTGGTGCCAAATGGATGCTCAACCGATGGGCTTCCTCAAGCGTTTTTACCGGCGGTCCAAGGCTGAAGACCGCGATATTCTGTTGCACACAGGCTTCAATAAACTCCAACGCCATATCCGCGGGGCGATCCAACAACACCATTTGCGGGGTGGTTTCCAGCAACATACGCCGCAGATCAGCATAAAAAGGGACATCAAATATCTGCCCCACTTCCCGGGCCTCTGATAAATTACGTTCACCGACCGCGACAACCTCAAACCAATCGGTTCCGCTGGCTCGCCGCAAGGCCTCCATCCAATCCTTTTGGATCGGGTCAAGCCCAACAATCGCACATGCAACCGCCACCATTACTCCGCCTGTCCGATAAACTCAATACCGTTCCACCGCCGGACCATAGCCCGCAATTTTCAGTGGGATGCTATCCACCCCACCATTGGATTATATGTTCTTGTCGGCCAACGGTGCGAAATAATTCAACAATATGAAACATTTTCAGTGCACCCGCTGTCCTGGTGTCGCCCGTTCATCCACGGAAACCAGGAATACATCCTTACCGCCGGGGCCGCTGGCCAGAATCATTCCTTCGCTGGTTCCGAATTTCATTTTTCGCGGAGCCAAATTGGCGCAGAATATAACCAATCGTCCGGTAAGCTGTTCCGGGGTACAGGCCTTTTTAATGCCCGCCAGAACCGTGCGTTTTCCCAATGGACCGGCATCCAGCTCCACCTTCATGAGTTTATCGGTGGCTTCCAGGGCTTCGGCGCGAATAACTCGGGCCACCCGCAAATCAATGGCGGAGAATTGTTCGATGGAACATTCGGGAGTCAATGGTTCCGCGGCGGGAGCCGGGGACGCCTTTACCGCCGGTTCCGATACCGTAACATTTTGATTTTCCTGCAGCATATCCTTTATTTTCCTTTCTTCAACACGTCCTGTTAAATGTTCAAATGCCTTAATAACATGTGATGGCATGGAA
This sequence comes from Phycisphaerae bacterium, assembly GCA_049977145.1. Taxonomy (GTDB): domain Bacteria; phylum Planctomycetota; class Phycisphaerae; order WQYP01; family WQYP01; genus JAMDCX01. The sequence goes on along the minus strand of JBMFGW010000047.1, from coordinate 8,676 downwards.
TCCTGTATATCGCGCCAGGTTTGTGGCCGAATGTTCAGACACTTTTCCACCCGCTCCGCGATGTCCGGCACAATGGGTTTGAGATAAATCATCAAAATGCGCCCACATTCCAGCGCTGCGGTTAATACACCGCGCGCCGCTTCCGCATCCGTCTTCACCAGCGACCAAGGGGCCTGATCTTCCACAAATTTATTGGCTTGATCGGCCAGAGCACAAATCCGCCGGGTCACCGCCGCAAAATTACGCTGGTCATAATCCGTCGCAATGGCGGACTCCGCTGCGCGAAAGGCATTGAGCAGAGGTAGCGCGTCAACGGTGACAATGCCGGTACGGCCATCGAGCAACCGCGTTAACATCGGTGCCGCCCGACTGATGAGATTGACCAGTTTCCCGATCAGCTCGCTGTTGACCCGATTGCCGAAGTCCTCAAAATTCAAATCAATATCCGCCGGTGACGCGGAAAGCCGGGTAGCAAAATAATAGCGCAGCCACTGCGGATCAAGATGGCGGGCATATTGCGCGGCGTTGATAAACGTGCCCCGGCTTTTAGACATTTTTTCGCCATTGATGGTCAGATGCCCATGGACGCACAATTGTTTCGGCGGTTTTAACCCGGCGCCGAATAACATGGCCGGCCAGAATAAGGCGTGGAAATAAATAATATCCTTGCCGATGAAGTGATGTACTTCCAGATCCTCCATCTGCCAGTATGCTTCCGCATCCGCAGTCGAACCGCCCAAATTCTTTGCCAACGCCGCCAGATACCCGATGGGCGCATCGAGCCAATTGTAGAAATATTTGCCTTCTTCGCCGGGAATGGGAAATCCGAAAAAAGGCGCATCACGGGAAACATCCCAGTCTTTTAATTCTTTGCCGAACCACTCCGCAAGCTTGTTGGCCACGGCAGAATCCACCAAGCCGCTGCGGAGCAACCTTTGCAGAGGTTCACGGAAATCCTCCAGCCGCAGGAAAAAATGGCGGCTGGAACGGCGTTCCGGCGCCGCGCCGCTGACGGCACTCCTGGGATTAACCAGATCGGTGGAATTGTAGTGCTTGCCGCAGACTTCGCAGGAATCGCCGTATTGATCGGGTGCTTTACAGCCGGGGCATTGGCCTCGAATGAAGCGATCCGGAAGAAAAATCTTTTCCACCGGATCAAAAAATTGCTCCACGTCGCGGAGGACAATATGCCCGCCGGCTTTCAGCCGCTCGTAAAACCAATAGCAAAGCGCTTCATTTTCCGATGAGTGTGTGGAATAGTAGCAGTCAAATTGCACGCCGAAACGGGTAAAATCAGCACGGTGTTCCTGATTCATCCGGGCAATGAACTCCTCCGGCGCCAGTCCTTCACTGCGGGCGCGCAGCATAATGGGCGTGCCATGGGCATCATCGCCGCAAAGATATACCACCCGATTACCCACAAGCCGTTGGAAACGCACCCAAATATCCGTCTGGATATATTCCACGAGATGCCCGATATGAATGGCGCCGTTGGCGTAGGGTAACGCCGAGGTGACCAGTAGATTCCGTTTTGCCGCCGCCATGTAAATCTCCAACGCGGATATAAAACAAATTATTGGCCCCCGCCCATGCACGGTTACCAAACTTTTGGGTTAGCGCTATTTCTCCCGCTTCGCCTTAAAACGCCGGCCATCGCCCGCGGAAACCGCCTTGCTCATGGAGCTTTTTCACTTTCAGTCCGTTTGACAGAAATCGCATGATATGACGACACCATCTGGTTCTGTACATTGCATGATACGATTCCGAAAGCCAGTTTGGCCAAAACTTCAATTGTATTATCTTAGCCCGAAGTTTAGCCCTTGCAAACCTGAAAAGCCTTATGTGGCCACATGAGTGCCGGAAACATTCCGGCACGCCATCTTTTTACTAACTTCACTTTAAAGTACGTAAGTTTCATATATACGAATTATTAGTGGAAATCTACTTGCGATTGCCACGCACCCCGGATCGGCACCCGAATCACAGAGTTGCAACATCCATAAGGAAGGGTATAATCTGGATGCTTAAATTCCCGCGAGGAGCATGTTGGCATGGGCTGACGGTATCCCGTAGTAAAAATGGCGAAAGGTTTTAACATAATGATCACCGAGGAAAAAAAGCGGAAAATTATCACTGAAACGCGTTCTCATGAAAAAGACACCGGATCGGCGGAAGTGCAAATAGCCCTGCTGACCGAGCGGATAAATGAACTCACCGAGCATCTCAAGACGCACATGAAAGATTTTTCTTCGCGGCGCGGGTTGCTTAAAATGGTGGGAAGACGATCCAGCCTGTTGAAATATCTGACCCGCACGGACCCCCAGCGGTATCAGGCCATTATCACCCGCCTCGGATTGCGCAAGTAGTGCTGCCTCCGGGCGCGGTGGCCAGTATATCTCGCCCCATTCCGGCAGGCTTTTATCCCGGTGCCTATTGAACGCAGCGCCTTTTCCGGATATTTTCGGCTGGCGGCCGGGCGTATTGGTGGCGAAACTGTTTCGCCGTCGTCCCGCATGGGAAATCCTCCGAGGATCTTGTCATGCCTGGACTCCTGCTGAAACCAGCCGGGGGTTATGGCGGCGGGGGCTGGTCGCGGGTGATTATGATGTGGTTGTAATTGTTGGTTAAGGATAGTTGTTAAACAGTTTTTTTGAAGGACACAAAATGACGGTAACTAAGGTTGAGACGGAAATAAATGGTCGTAAATTGTCGATGGAGACGGGATTTCTCGCCAAGCAGGCGGATGGCGCGGTATTGGTGCGCTTTGGCGATACCGTCGTGCTTACCACGGTGGTATCATCCGATCCCCGCCCTGGCGTGGATTTCTTTCCGCTGACGGTGGATTACCGCGAAAAAACCTCGGCAGCGGGCAAATTTCCCGGTGGCTTTATCAAGCGCGAAGGCCGCCCTTCCACCAAGGAAACACTTACCGCACGAATGATTGATCGCCCGTTGCGTCCGCTGTTTCCCTTGGGCTTTTTTGATGAAGTTTTAATTCAGTCCATAGTCCTTTCCGCAGATGGACAAAATGATCCTGATGTTCTGGCCATGATCGGAGCCTCCGCGGCGCTGGCCATCAGCAGTATTCCGTTTGAAGGCCCGATTGGCGCGGTGCGCGTGGGGCGGATTAACGGTCAACTGGTGCTCATGCCCACCCAGGCGGAGATGGATACTTCAGATCTGGACCTGTTGCTCACCGGCACCGCGCAGAGCCTTAACATGATCGAAGTGGGGGCGCGGGAACAATCGGAATCCTCCATCCTGGAAGCCATTACTTTCGGACACAATTTTATCCGCCAGTTGGTGGTGATGCAGCAGGAACTGACCACCAAAGTCGGCAAACCAAAAGTTTGTGTGCTTCATGCGCCGGCGGAAAAGCTGGTCACGCAGATCGCGGCATACGCGGACCGCCTTCGGCAAGCGCGGCAAATTCCCGGTAAACAGGATCGTAATCAGGCGGTCGAGTTACTTAAGAAAGAAATAACCGAAAAACTTACCGCCTTGGATGCTGCCGGTAAGCCCGCCAATGATCCCGCTCATGTGGCCATGGCGATTTCCCAGGTCGAAGAAAAAGTGGTGCGGGATTTGATTCTCTCCGGTGTACGGCCCGATGGACGGGATTACACCACCATTCGCCCCATTACCGGTCAAGTTGGTGTGCTGCCTCGGACGCATGGCTCGGCGGTGTTCTGCCGGGGCGAAACGCAGGCGCTGGTCACCACCACCCTGGGTACCGGCGATGATGAACAAATTGTCGATGGATTGGGCGAGGAGTATTCCAAGAAGTTCATGCTGCATTACAATTTTCCGCCGTTTGCGACTGGTGAAGTCAAGCGCATCATGGGACCGGGGCGGCGTGAAATTGGCCACGGTGCTTTGGCGGAGCGATCACTGGAACCGGTGTTGCCTGCGCCCGAACAATTCCCTTATGTCGTTCGCGTGGTATCTGATATTCTGGAATCCAACGGCAGTTCGTCCATGGCCTCTGTATGTGGTGGCACGCTGGCATTGCTGGATGCGGGGGTTCCTTTGATCCGGCCCGTGGCCGGGATCAGCATCGGATTGGTCAGTGAAGGAACCCGCGAAGTCTTGATCACTGATATTCTCGGTGAAGAGGATCATTTTGGCGATATGGATTTCAAAGTCTCCGGCACCACGCAAGGCATTACCGGTATCCAACTGGACTTGAAGATTCATGGATTACGCATAGATCAGATTGCGGCGACACTCGAACAGGCACGCATCGCGCGTTTGCAGATTCTCGACAAAATGCATGCCATCATCCCCACCCACCGTGCGGAAATATCGCCTTTTGCACCGCGCCTGCTGACCATTCACATCAACCCTGAAAAAATCGGCAAGGTCATCGGCCCCGGCGGCAAGACCATCAAGAAAATTGTTGAAACCACCGGTGCCAAAATTGATATTGAAGATGATGGCACCGTCTTTATTTCCGCTTTGGGTATGCAGGCCGCCGAACGGGCGCGGGAAGAGGTGGAACGGCTTACCGAAGATGTCAAGGTCGGCAGGATTTACACCGGAAAGGTTTCATCCATTAAAGACTTTGGCGCGTTTATTGAGGTGATTCCTGGTGTCGATGGCCTGTGCCACATCAGTGAATTGTCGGATAAATATGTGAAGAACGCGCTTGATGAGGTAAAAATGGGCCAGGAAATTCGCGTCAAGGTCATCGCCATTGATGATCAGGGGCGAATTAAACTTTCACGCAAGCAGGCGATGCGCGATGAAAATGCACACGCGGCGCCCGCCGCCACCGCGGCTGTGACGCCGGTGGTCGGCAACCCGGCGCCCACGGCCCCGGCCCACTAAAGATGGTGCGATTATGGTTGAGCCTGCCGCAGACCCCGGTGCCGCAACTGTGCGCTCGGAAGATTTCTCCGCTGATACCGCGGCGCGGGAACATGATCGGCTGGCACGTCTTGAACAATTAGCCCGGCTGGGGGAACTGGCCGGTGGCTTGGCCCATGAACTGAAAAACCCGCTTTCCACCATTAAGCTGAACCTGCAATTATTGCAGGAGGATTTAGCTGTTCTGCCCGGCGCGGAAACCAGCCGGTTTCGGGCAGGGACATTGCGCAAGGAAGTGGACCGATTAAGTCATACACTCGATGATTTCTTGCGTTTTGCGGGGCGTCTCGAACTTCATACGCAACCCACGCGCCTCAACGATTTGGTGCGGGATCTGGTCGATTTTTTCCGGCCGCAGGCGCAGGCCGCCAACGTTCGCCTGCATGCCAGCCTTTGTGCCGAAGAACCGCTTTGTCAGTTGGATCCCAATTTAATCAAGCAGGCGCTGCTGAATCTGATGATTAATGGCGTACAGGCCATGCCGGGCGGGGGGGATTTAATTATCCGCACCCATCTGGATCAGCAACGCGTGTATCTGGACGTCGCGGATACCGGATCGGGCGTGACGCCGGCCTCTGCTGTGCATCTGTTTGAAGCTTACTATACCACCAAGAAGGGGGGGACCGGCCTGGGCTTGGCCACCACCCGTCGCATTGTTGAAGAACATCGCGGGCACATTTCCTTTACCAGTGAACCCGGCAAGGGAACCAATTTCCGCCTCGATTTGCCGCGCCAATAGCGCAGCATCGGCGGCACGAATAATCGGGCGGAACAAGTCATCCACTTTGTCGTGCTGCATCGCCACGCCACGCAAGGGACACGTAGCACGCGGGGACAGAAGTGGTGTCAGCGAATCTGGACGGCCATCGCCACCGGCATACAGCAACAGCGCAGCGTCTTTGAATTCCTGTATCAGACCATCCACAACCACCTCGCCGGACGGCCCACACCGTCGCTTCTTCCCTCAGCTCAGGCCCGTGAACGGTTACAATTTAGCCTGTAGCGAGCGGCCCTGACAGGCGACTGCCCACAGGATTGAGTCACGGCGCGGTGCAGAAAGGTCGCGCAGGGCGAGCAGGCTCGCTATTTCTCAACCGGGGCGGCCATTCCTCTTCGCTACCCCGCCACATTGGCAAATAACCACATAACAGTGTATATTCCGCTGGTGGTATCGAGGTATTTTTTTAGGCGAGCCGTGAGCGGCGGCCCGGTAACAAGCGGGAAGTATTTTACGATCTCAAACCGCAACGAACCGAAACGCCCGCCGAACCCCGGAAAGAATTCCGCCAGCAAGGATTACACGGAATGTCCGAAACCGCGTTCACAATGCCAATCGGCCAAAGCGTTTCCCTGCCGGGGCACTTTGAGACGCCCATAGTAATCGAAGACGCCAGACCGCTGGGCAACGGGTACGAGTGCCGCGTCCGGCTGCCCGATGGCACACTGGACGAAATCGTTATTTCCGCCGAGGAAGCCCGCAGCCTCACGCAATCCGACGTCGGCAGCCAACCCAAAATACTCCTCGTCGAGCCGACCGACCTGCAACTGCTCGTGGAATCAGCCCGGATTCGACTGGCCTACACACATGACCGGCAGTTTGCCGTAAGCCTCTCCGGAATTCGCACGTTTCCCCACCAGATCGAGGCTGTTTACCAAAAAATGCTCCCCCAACCATGCCTCAGATTTTTACTTGCCGACGACCCCGGCGCTGGTAAAACCATCATGGCCGGGCTGCTGATCAAGGAACTCAAGCTGCGCGAAGCCATTGACCGCGTGCTGATCCTTTGCCCGGCACCATTAACCATCCAATGGCAGGACGAATTGCAGCGCTGGTTCGGGGAAACCTTCGACATCATCTTTTCCGCCGTCGATCAGCAGCAGTTGTCCAATCCATGGCAACGCAGCACCCAAGTTATCGCCTCACTTGATTACGCCAAACAGGACGACGTCCGCGAGCGAATCTGGCAGCAGCATTGGGATCTGGTCATCATCGATGAGGCCCATAAATGCTCAGCCCGCACCAAAAGTGGTGGCCAGGGTCGCGGCCCGCAGGTCGAGGCCACCAAGCGTTACGAGCTGGCCGCGAAACTCACCAGCCAGTGCGACCACGTTCTCCTGCTGACCGCCACGCCGCACCATGGTGATGAAGATAAATTCGCCCACTTTTTAAGACTCATCGACCCCGACCTTTTCGCCGAGCCGCACCGCCTCGGCAACCAAACCGCCGAAATCCGCCGGGAGGTTTTCCAACTCGGTGCCAATTGCCCTTGGGCGCTCCGGCGCCTCAAGGAAGACCTGAAGGACCTCAACGGACAGCGCCTGTTCCCTGACCGGCACGCCATTACCGTCCCCATTACACTCAACCCCGATGAGTTCGCGCTCTACAAAGCTGTAACCGCGTACATCAACGAATTTATTCCCCAGCAACAAGGCCAGCGTAAGACCTCCGCTGCGCTGGCCCGCACCGTGCTGCAGCGCCGGCTGGCTTCCTCGGCCTGCGCCATTCACGAATCTCTCAAGCGCCGCCTCAAGAAGCAGCAGGATTTGCTTGAGGAACTTGAATCGCTGTCCCCATCACAGCGCACCCGCCGCATTGAATCCATCCAGGGCCGCCTGGCAGATGCTGAACAGGAAGAGGACGACCTTGACGACGCCGAGCGCGACGCCCTTATTGACGCCTATACTTCCGCCGAAGAACTCGACCAGTTGCGATTGGAGATCGCCGCACTCAAAGACCTCGCCGAGCAGGCCCGTAAGGTCCGGGAAGCCGCCAACGATTCCAAACTCCGGAACCTCAAAGAATGCCTGGCACGTTCAACTTTCGCGGAACTTAAGGATGGCCGCGGAAAACTGCTTTTGTTTACCGAACACCGTGACACACTCAACTACATAAAGGAACACCTCGAGCGTTGGGGGTATACCACCTGCGAAATCCGCGGCGGAATGAATCCGCACGAACGTAAACGCGCCCAGGAAGCATTCCGCCTCCAGGTACAAATTTGCGTCGCCACCGAAGCCGCCGGGGAGGGCATCAATCTTCAATTCTGCCACCTCATGATTAACTACGATATGCCATGGAATCCCACCCGCCTTGAGCAGCGCCTTGGACGTATCCACCGCATTGGCCAGCGCGAAGACTGCTACGCCTTCAATTTCGTAGCCACCGAGGGCGAAGGCGGCGACGCCATTGTCGAAGGGCGTATTCTGGAGCGTCTGCTCAAAAAACTGGAGATCATGAAAGCTTCCTTGGCGGGCCGCGTATTCGACGTCATCGGAGAGGTCCTCGCACTTAACGACGTTAATCTGCCGGAAATGCTTCGCGAGGCCGCCGTCGACCCGCGCCGGCTTGACGACTATCTCGAACAGATCGACCGCATCGACCCTAACCGACTTCAACAATATGAAGAGGCCACCGGCATCGCTCTGGCCCGGGCACACGTCGATTTTTCAGGCTTCCAAAAGCAGAATTTGGAAATCGAAGAGCGCCGCCTCATGCCCAAATACGTCGAGGAACAGTTTATCAGCGCCGCCCGCCGCGTTGGCCTGCGTATCGAGCCGCGCGCTGATGGTCTCTGGCGGATCGAGCATGTTCTGGCGGATCTCCGATCCGATCGCCTCGCCAGCGTCCGAAAAACCGGCAAAGCGGAAAGCGAATATCGCAAGCTCACGTTTCACAAAAGCGCCTTGGAACAGCCCCAACATGCCGACTCTGTATTAATGGGGCCAGGCCATCCGCTCTACGCCGCCGTCGACGAGAAACTGGCCGAAACACTCGCCCACGCCACCGGCGGCTCAGCCCTGTTTCTC
>JBMFGW010000046.1:0-27702 GCA_049977145.1 Phycisphaerae bacterium | reverse complement strand
ACGTGCGGCGGCAGGCCGAGCCGCGACCGTAAGGGAGCGTTATTGCCGTGAACGGATACCGAGTTTGGAAGGCCGAAAGGCCGTGAACGGTTACGATTATGCGGATAATTTTGCCCGCGGGGCATCCCATGTCGGGATTCTCCGGGCGAAGATGATTGTTGGGAGGTTCATCAGCGATGTTGACGCGTATGAATGCGGTGAAGCGGTGCCTGGCGCGGGTTCGGCGCTGGAAAGCACCTCCCAATTGGTCGCGGCGCCAGTGGTTGGAGGAGGTGGCGGCCCAGGCGGAATTGGCGGTAGCCGTTGCGTGTCCGGCGGCTGGCAAACCGGCTACGGTTTCTGTAAACGCCAACACGCTCGAAAGCCACATTCTTAATCAGGTACGGACGCGCCATCGTCAGGAATGTTCATTTTGCTGGCATTGTGGTCGGCGCTTGGTTTGTGAGCCAGCCGAAGAACTGAACGATTTGGACGACGCCGTTGGCCCGATGGTGCTTCAGTTGGCAGGCGCTGTGGCGCAGCTTGCGGAACCGGACCGGCGGCTCATTAAACTGCTGTACTGGCAGCACCGCACCGAATCGGAGGTTGCGGCGGATTTTGGCGTCAGCCAGCAGGCGATCAGCAAACGCAAACGTCGTATTATTGCGCAGCTTGCTGATGTCCTGAAAAAAGGAGAATTTGACGGTGGTTGGTTGTAAAAATCAGCCACCCTGCAATTATATATATAGGGTATTTTGCGCGGATGCGTTCAGAGAGAGATAGATCGGCTCTCTGGTCGATCAGGTTGAAGTGCTGAGTTTGGTGATTTACGCCGCCGCAACGGTGGGTAGTTTTTGCCCCAAGGCGGCGGAGAAGATATTTCAGAGGTTGTTTTTTGGAGGTACTGACGATGAAACGTATGAAGCGGATGTCTGGAAATAAAATGACGGTGGTTGCCTCTGCGGCTGCCGCGATGATTTTTGGCCTTGGCGCGGCGCAGGCGCAAGTTCTTAATTTTGACATTAACGGAACCAACACTGCGGGAGTGCAGGGCAGCAACACATATCTCGGACCTGGCGCGATGGCTGCTTTTCCAATTGGTTCCGGGTCACCCGCCCTTTACTATTGGAATCCGGTTAATCTGACCAACAATGCCACCGGCGCGACGATCAATTCCATTTCGGATTCCGCCGGAAACCTTATGTCCGGCGTATCGTTCACCCTGGGAAATCTTGACGGGTCATCCAGCGGAACTGCCTCTCCGAATGTTACGGACGTCAGCACGATGTTGAATGACTGGTCGCAGGGCGGATACAACAACCCTGCCGCCACCCCACCGATAATTCCGGGCGCGTTCACCTTCAGCGGACTAAAGGCCAATACCACCTACACCCTTGATCTGTACAGCATCAACGGCGGAGGTGGTGACAACGGTGCCACCACCTTCACCATTGGTTCAAGTACCCAGACGGCCACCAATACCAGTCCCTTGGACGACAGTCAATTTATTCTCAACGATAACTACGTTACTTTCACCGGCAACACCGGTGCGAATGGCGTGATAACGGGTATTTTCTTCGGAGTCAACCCCAACACCGTCGGCTACCTTGACGGGGCGCAGCTCAACGCTGTGCCCGCCTCCTCCACGCCCGAACCCGCCGCACTGGCCTTGATGGGCGTTGGCGGCGCAGCGTTGCTATTGATTCGCCGGAAACAACATGGCTTACCGCAAAGGAGAACGGCATGAATGCCAGAGCGCACAAGTTGTTCGGTATCGGTGTGACGGCAAAAAAAATCCAGTGGTCACGGATCACGGATCAACGAGCAGAATTGCTGCCCTGCCGCAGCGTGTTGCGTGCAGTGGCGTAATCAACGGCGGGGCGGGGACCGTTTTGGCAGATTGGATTGTTCCAAATCGGGCGAAGCGTTGGGGCGGATGGTGAATTTGGGTTTGATTTCCCCGTACAGGGTTCCATGTTGGGATTCTCCGGGAGAAGATGTTCTCTTTATAAGGAGTGTTTTTATGAACACTAAAAAAATTCTCCAATGTGGTGTGCTGTTTTCGGCGGGCTGTGCGGCGGCGGTAATGGGAGTGCGGTCCGCGAAGGCCGCGAGCGTTCTCTACGTGGCTAACTACGGTAACGGGACAATCAGCGAGATCGGCCCCACCGGCTCAGTAAGCACCCTCGCATCGGGGCTGTACGGACCATATGGTCTGGCCCCAGGTGCCAACGGGAGCCTTCTTTTCGTTGCCAATGGCGCGACCAACGCCGGATTGACCTACAACTCCGGTGGGAGCTATAGCATTGATGCGATCAGCGCTGGCGGCGGCGCGAGCACCACCGCCAGTATTCCTGTGGGAACTGAAGGTCCGGTCATTAATGACTACGCTTACAACGCCGCACAGCCGCAAGCGCTCACCGTCGACAGCGCTGGCAACCTTTACGTGGCGTTGTATGGCGGAGATATCGATGAGATCACACCTAAAGGCACGCCTACCACGGTTGCCGATATTGGCGTGAACCAGCTGCCTGACGGCTTGGCTTTCGGCCCAAACGGAAACCTTTACGTTGCAAACTTCCTAACGAATAGCATTGACGAGGTCGACACCAGTAGTGAAACCGTGACTCCTTTCGTCAGCCTAAGTAGCGCCCCTGGCCCAGGAGGGCTGGCGTTTGATTCAAGCGGGAACCTCTACGTTGCGGATTGGACCAGCAACGAAGTGGAGAAAATTAACTCCGATGGCAGCGTGAGCCCCTTTGCTAGTTTCTCCTCTGGCTCTGAGCCTGCCTCCTTGGCGTTCGGCAGCGATGGCAACCTTTACGTCACGCTGTATGGCGATAAAGCCGTGGAAAAGGTCACCCCCAGCGGGGCTGTCAGCCTTTTCGCAAGCGGGTTGGACGGCCCGGCAGGGATCGTCGCAATGCCCGCCCCCATCCCCGCCAGTTTCGGCCTGGTGGGCATCGGTTCGCTGGCCCTGATCGGCGGCTTGGCCCTGCGGCGGCGGATGGCGGCGAAACTTCGGTGATCACGGATCAGTGACCACCGATCAAAACGGGCGTGGCCGACGGCCCAATGCTTCCGTCGGCCACGCGATCCCGCGGGTGTTCCATTGCGGAACTCTACGGGAGAACAGGTTTGCTTTTATAAGGGGTGTTTTTATGATCAAAATTCAAAAATTCCAACAGGCCCTTGGCCTTGGCGCCACGGTAGCGCTGATGGCCGGCGCTGCGGCACTTAGCCTGAGCCCCGTTACCAGCTCCGCGTCCACTGTTAACAACGGCACGTTTGATTCCGGCGTGGTCACGGGGCTTTATAACACCGGTACAGATAACAGCGGGAATCTGCTGTCAAATGGTTCCTCTGCGGCTCCCTACTCGCTTACCTCGGCACCCCAAGGCCAGGAAACTTCGCTGGCGGTTTTTTCATCCGGCGGTTATCCCGGTAACGATTGGGTGGGTGCTGACAACTATTCGGAGTGGATCGCCCCAACGGCCGGGCAGGCGTACACGGGCTCTCCGGCAACGTACGGATTGCCCGGTGCCTATGAATTTCAGACTACCTTCACTTCGTCAAAGGCGGGAATTGTCACGATCTCCGGGAAATGGGCGACGGACAACTACAGCGACTCGATGCAAATAAACAGTGACGGAGTGATATCCATCGTGCCCACATCGGGATATACCGCGTTTAGTGCCTTTACCATTACCGGCAATATTGTTTCCGGTGTTAACACCTTAGATTTCTATATCACCAACCTCACGACGTCGACTAATACAGATGGAGCCAATCCGACTGGCCTGCGGGTCGAATTTACCAGCGTGGTCCCGTTACCCGTTCCGGCGACTGGCGTACTGACGTTGATCGGGAGCTTGGCATTCGCAGGCGGATTGGTGTTGCGGCGGCTGGCGAAAATCCGCTGATCAATGCCCACGGATCACGGATCAATATTGATTGATTTTACGGCGGAGCGGTGAATTACTGCTCCGCCGTTTTTTTCGTCCACCTTGGTCGCTGCGATGAGGAAACAATGAACGTTTTTCGATCCACCTATTTTCATACATTTTTACCGACTCACCACGAGGGAATGTCTACCACAAAGATTATCAGTATCGGTCAGTAATTGCAGTATTGGTCAGTATTGTCAGTATTATCAGTATTCTTCAGTATTGTCAGCATTGTTGCTCATTGATCATTGTTCATTGTTCATTGATCGTTGTCGCTCCCTCCGTGATTCAAATCCCCCCCATTACCGTCGTCTTCGTGTCGTTGTGTCTTGGTGGTGAATATCGTCGTGGTCGTCGTAACGTCGCGCTCTTATGCTGCTTAGCGGTTCCCCCCGTTGTTGCTCATTGATCATTGATCATTGGTCATTGGTCATTGGTCATTGGTCATTGGTCATTGGTCATTGGTCATTGATCATTGGTCGTCGGAGCAACGCGGTGTTGAGGTTTTCATCAGGCCAAGGGTATACTTTATTCATGGTTAGGCTCGTGGTGCGTCTAACCGAACCGCAAGGCTGTGAACGGTTACGGCGATCTGACATTGGATATCGGGCCATGGCTACACGTATTTCCGTCTGCATTCCCACGCACAATCGCGCCGGATTATTGCAGCAGGCGCTTCGCAGTTTCATGGAACTGCGACCAATGCCCACACGCAACTGGGAAATTATTATCGTTGCCAACCGCTGTGAAGATCATACGGTCCGCCTCGCTAAAAGTATGGCGGCGCAGCTGCCCGTCCCGTTGCTGGTGGTGGAAGAGGCTAAACCTGGCGTGGTCGCGGCGAGAAATTGTGCCGCGCGTTATGCGCACGGTGAAATCATCGCATTTTTGGATGATGACGTGCAAGTATGCCCGGATTGGCTTAGCGAACTCATTAAAGTGTTTGACACCGATCCGCCGGATATTTTCGTCGGCCGGGTATCGCTTGATTGGCACGGGTTGGCTAAGCCGCCATGGTTTGATTCCGGCATGGGACAGTATCTGGCGGAAGTTAACCTTGGCGATATTCCCATATTTTTGCGCACCGCGATGGGAGCCACAGCCAATTTGGCAATTACCCGGACCATGCTGGAACGGGTCGGAAAGTTCCGTTGTCCGTTGTTGCGGCGCGGCCAACGCACGGCGGGCGAGGATACTGATTTAATTGCGCGGGCCTTAAGACTGGACGGGAAAGTGCTTTATTGCCCCACGGCAGTGGTGAGGCACCACGTAGCACAGGAAAGATTGACGATACGTTATCTTTGCAGCGTGGCCTATGATGTCGGACTGGCGGAATATCTTATAGCTCCCCCACCGCGATCTGGTGAATTGTTACTGAACCTGGCAAAAAAAAATTCCCGCTTTCTGACGCGCTTAGTGCGTTGGCTGGTGATACGGCCGTTTCATCACCGTTCCGCGGCCCAATTACGGGTAAGTCTGGCGAAGACCCGCGGCAACATCCGCGGCCTTGTTTTGTGTGCGGCAGGCACAATGAGGCGTGATCGGGACAACGCGTCCCGGATCGGCCACGGCGTTTCCATCCCGACAACGGAAATAACCGCGGATGAATTCGGGACGCATCGCCGCGGATAAAAACAGGCTTTCCCGGTAAGTCCGCCCGGCGGTTGGTTGGCGATACACGGAAATTAGTCATGAACACAACACCGATTGCATTTGCATCTCTACCGGTGGGCAGCGCAATATCCGTCGGCAAGGCGCGTGTGTGTATAGCCTCGCCGGATATTACCGGGCCGATTAGGAACGGCGGTATCGGTACGGCATACCAGGCCTTGGCGATGGCGCTGACGCGTGGGGGCCATGCGGTGACCATCCTATATCCACATGGCACGCACTCGGAAGATGGCCCGATTTCCAAGTGGGTGGAATTTTATGCCACGCATGGTATTGAATTTGTAACACTGCCTTTACCGACACATACCACACTGGAAGGCAGCAACGCGATGAAACTTAGCTACGCTGTTCTTGCGTATTTTCGCACGTGTGCCGCACGCTTTGATGTTATTCATTTTCCGGAATGGCGGGCTTTGGGTTATTACACGATTCTCGCCAAGCATCAGGGACTGCTGCTGCAAAACAGCACGATTGTCCTGGGCTTGCACAGTCCGCACCTGTGGAACATGCGGTACAACAATGAGCCGGTGATGGATACGGATATTTTAACGCTGGATTTTATGGAACGCCGCTGCGCAGCGCTGGCGGATGTGGTTATCAGCCCCAGCGCGTACATGATGCGGTGGTGCCGCGAACAGGGGTGGGAGTTTCCGGCCAACACGTATGTGCAGCCTTATGTCCTGCCGGAGGCGAATACGGCGGTAAGTCAGAACCGACCGGCGCAAAATAAAATCACAGAAATTGTCTTCTTTGGCCGCCTGGATAATCGCAAGGGCCTGCAATTGTTTTGCACGGCGCTGGAGCAATCCCGACTGCGCGACAGGCGGGATATTACCGTCGTATTTCTGGGCCGGTCCGTGGACATCAACGCGTTAAAATCCGAGGAGGTCATTCGCCGGAGAAGTAAAAACTGGCGGTGTCCGGTGAAGCTGATAACGGATTTTGGGCGGGATGAGGCGGTGAAATTTTTGCGCCAGCCGGGGAGGTTGGCGGTTATTGCATCCCTGGCCGACAATTCCCCCAATACCGTATATGAATGCCTGTCCAACGGCATTCCCATGGTGACGCTGCACACTGGCGGCATTCCGGAAGTTATCGCCATGGAGGATCGGCCCCGCGTGTGCTGCCAGGCAACCTCCGCAGCGCTGGCCCGGCGGTTGGAGCAGGCGCTGGATAATCCGCCGGCGCCGGCGCGACCGGCGATGGCCTTTGCGGCCAATGAAAACATCTGGAATCAATGGCACGCGCGTTTCGCCGCCCGTGGCGCCGCCGCCGCCGCGTCAATATTTCCCGGCGATTCCGATATAAACCCGGTCTCCGCCGCCGGTGAAAAAGCGGTCTCCATCGGCGCCCACATAGCCGCCGGCTCTGCCGGCGGTGGGGCGCCTCGTGCCGCAGGGGAATCTTGGCCGGGCCGAGGCGAGCTATGCGCCGGGGATCCGCGGGTGCGGGCATCCGCGTCACCAACGCAGGCGGCGATCAGCGTTTGCCTGATACAGCGGGGTAATGACCAACAGGTCCTGCGATCTATCAGCACCCTCCAAACACAAGATTATCCTTCCGCGCAGGTTATTCTGGTCCTTAAATCAACCAGGGAGACCGGCACGGATAATGTTGCGCCGCAGGTGAAAACGGAACTTACCAACCGCGGCTGGAAAATAATTTATTCTACGGAGTCGGATGGCAAATCTCCTTATGATGTCGCGGCGCAATACGCGCATGGCACGATGCTGTTGCTGATGGACGACAGTATATGTCTGGCGCCACATGCGTTGCGCACGCTGGTAAATGCGATGGCGGCAGGCGCAGTGGATATTCTCACCAGTGCCCTGTGCTTATTTAATGAAGCCGACACCCCGGATTATAGCTCTGCGCCGCAACGAGTTCGATTATTTTCCGGCAGTCCGGCGGCGGGGTTGTTCAGCAATGTATTTGGCGGCCACGCGGTATTGATAACGGCGGCGGCTTACAACGCGCTTGGTGGATTTCTTCCGTCAACACAAGATGTGCCGGAAATGTCAAATCGTGCCGCATGGTGGACGTTCTATGCGCGGGCGGCCTTATCTCCATTTATGATGCAGTGTATGCCGATCCCGGTACTATGGGCTTGTGAGAGAGAATATGCCGATACTGAAGCAACAGGGATTGAATATCTGCTGGCGGATATTTATCGTGAACATATTGATCCCGAACTGGTTTCCATGCCGCTTTTTGCACAAGGCATCAAACGCAAGGCGGATTTGGCGCTGCCCCATTGGCAGGGGATTGGGCCGGTTCGTTTCGGCCTGTGGCGGGAGATACTGGAAACAATCAAGGACATTCGACGAAAAACCCGCCGGATACGTTATATTTTGAAAGGAAAACCCCCGCCGCGGAATTAATTGGCGTGCCAACGGGTGACATCCACCCTTGCCATATTTGCCCCTCAATCTAGGCCCCTCAATCTAGGGACAGTCACCTGTTTTTTGACATCCGAACCGGATGGCGGTACATTGTTGTTCGTGCCTCGAACTGCGCGCATTGTCATCCCCGATGTGTCCCACCACGTCACCCAACGTGGCAATAACCGCCAAGCCGTCTTTTTCGTTGATGATGATCCAAGGAACATCACCACCCTTCGCCGGGCCACGCAAACCGGCAGGCCGCTGGCGGGCGACCGCACCAAGAGCAAATTCGAGAAGCTTGTCGGGCGACGCCTGCGGGCACTGCCGCCCGGAAGGCGACAAAACGATACAACAACCTGATCCGCAAGGGCACAGCGCTCCCCCCGTATTTAATAGGTGACTGTCCCCGGTATTCTTCTGACCGCCCGGCGACAGGGAAAAAGACCTGCTGAAACTTCTGGCCGCCGACGCCTGCGGGCACTGCCGCCCGGAAGGCCACGAAAAGATACAACAACCTGATCCGCAATCTACACCGCACGTATTGCTTGCGGCCACCGGCGGATTAAATCCTCTGTTTAGCATTATCTCTCCCGCTCGCACTCTACAACATCGCCAGTCGGAATTGACCGACATGACCGGCGGTCCCGAGATATCGGGAACCGCGGCACTGTCTGGCGAGCCGTGAACTATTTTATGTTTACACTTTTACGAGGACACACCATGAAAGTTAAATTTCTGAAAGATTATCTGGGTCATAAAAAAGAAGCGATCATTGATTTGCCGGAGGATCAGGCCAAAACCGCGGTG
Source organism: Phycisphaerae bacterium (assembly GCA_049977145.1). Taxonomy (GTDB): domain Bacteria; phylum Planctomycetota; class Phycisphaerae; order WQYP01; family WQYP01; genus JAMDCX01. Next base: position 18,914 of record JBMFGW010000046.1, on the reverse strand, counting down.
GATGCCGCCGTGGCGGAGGCGGTGGCCGCCGATATCAAGGACCTCGACGAAGCTGTGGCGGGTATTCAAAAATCCATGACCGAACAATTGGAAGCGGCAGCGCAAAAAATCACCACCCGCGTGATTGACCAGGTTTCACGCGGCTTAAAGGGCGTGCGGCCAACGCTGGTGATAGGTCCGGATCGGGAAGATTTGGATCCCACGGGCGGATTCAAAAATCTCGGCGATTTCGCCCAGAGCGTCCGCAAACATTTCACGAACAAAGCCAGTGATGAGCGCATCAAACGCATGATTGCCAAAGCGGATGGCATGGATGAAAACATCCTGGCGGATGGCGGGGCGCTGGTACCGACGGAATATGCCAATCAACTGTACCGTGATGTGCTGGCGGAATCGGTGCTGTTTGATAAGGCGAGAAAATATCCGATTAACATAGGCAATTCGCTGTTTATCCCGGTGCGGCAAATTTCCACCCTGGGCCAGACCAGCGCCGCGGGAGCATCGCTGGGTACCTGGCTTAACAGCGACGGCGTTGTGATTAACGCGCAAAAGCCCGTGTATGGCCGCGTGCAGATGACACTCAATCGCTGGGGAACCCTCCTGCCGGTAACGGATGAACTGTTACAGGACAACAATGTCGCGCTTTCCAATTTTATTTTTGATGAAGGCGGCATTGCCCTGGCGTGGGATTTGAACCAGGCTCTGATCAACGGCAGCGGCAGCGCCCAACCGCAGGGAATTCTGGAAAGCGGTGCTTTGGTAACAGCCCCGGCGGATGTTAATCAGCCCGGTTTCACCATCAGCTACAGCAATCTGGTGAACATGAAAAGCCACCTCTGGACCATCCGCCCCGGCGATACCAGTGGTGTGGTCTGGATTGCCCATCCCGATGCCGAAGCGCAATTTGAACAACTCAAAGATGCCGCGGGCCGGAATCTGTATTTTGCCGCCGGCACGATTCAGCAATCTCCCGAAGCGCGGCTCTTTGGAATTCCGGTGGTTTACAGCTTCCATTGCTCGGCCATCGGCACACCTGGTGATGTGATTCTGGCGGATTTGAATCAATACCTGGTTTCGACCAAAGTCGGCGGCGGCATTGAAGCGGCCATGTCCATGCACCTTTATTTTGATGCGGCGGAAGTGGCGTATCGCATCATCTACCGTGTGGACGGGAAAACCGCCCGGCAGGCCCCACTGATTATTCCCAACAGCGCCAATAACCGCAGTGGATTTGTGGCACTGGCGGCACGGATAACGGTTGTTTCTTGATTGGTGCGACAGGTGATAGGTTACAGGTTACACGCAATCGCCGCTGTAACCTGTAACCTTCCGTCATGGGGAAATCCGCATGGTTATGCCCTGGAATCATCCGTTCCTATTGGCCGCGCCAAACGCCAATCACATTGGCGGCATTCAAACCTGGCTGCCGCTTTTTGCCACGGCATCCGTGATTGTCGGTCCGTTGATGGGGTGGTTGATCGGCCATGAACGGCGAATCAGCCGCACGGAGCAGGCCTTGCTGGAGGGCGTGCGGCGGATGGACGCGGCGGATCGTGATTCAGCGGCCTGGCGGCAACGGCTGGAAATCAAGCAGGATGAACAATCCGCCAAACTGGATCAGGTCCTCGGCGAATTACGGGAGATTTCTCATGCTCGAACAAGCAGCCCGGCAATCCACTGACTGGTCGGCGATTATCGGCGTGGGCACGGCGATATTCGGCTTGGTTGTCGCGGCCAGTCAGGCCCGGCGGGCACTTTGGCATAAGCGGGCACGATTAAAAACCCGCCGACGCCTGCGACTATGGCGCTATCGAGCGCGCCACGCCCGGATGCAGGCCATGTTCTGGAAATACATGGCCAATCAATTGTAATTTGTGGGCGTGCCAGAGCACGCGTGTTTTATCTTTACTTTTCACAAAAGGAGTTTCAAATGAGTTATCAAAAAAGAATCTGTGTGATGGCGGCCCTGAGTATGGCCATGCTTGCGGTCGGCGGATGTGCCGGCATTCAAACCGCCCGTTTGGCCGCGCCACCGGATTTTACCGGCATTGAACATACGGCCAGTCTGGCGGATGTCGCGGCAACACGCGGCGTGCGGGATTCACAAGTTTTGCTGGCGCAAACGACGATGGCCGCCGCAGGCGATGCCCATGTGGCGGCTCTTCGTCCGGCGGTGGTGACGGTGGCCCAAGACGCCCGACAAACCCACGCGGCCACGAGCAAAACTGTTGCCGCACTCCAACCAGCACTTCATCAGCAGGCGATATTTGTGAAATCCGCCCGGGCGGTGCAGGCCGGAGAATTGCATAATGCCGCGCGCTATCACGCGATTTCCCATTCGTTAAGTTACAAACTGGGGCGGTTTATCGTTGTTACGGTGTTTCTTCTCCTGGTTGCTGGGGGTCTTATCCTTTTCAGTGAGTCTGGCTGGGCCGGCATTATGGCTGTGAAGTTCCCGGTACTGGCGGGGGCGGTGTTTAAGCCGCTGGAATATTTCGGCACACTGCTGGGAAAACTCTGGGGATATGTTGAAACCGGCGCGGCGGCACTGTGGCGGGCCATTGCACACAATTTCATGCCGGCTTCACAAACGCTTTCATAACTATCATCCCATTAGGAAAGTGGCCGAAATAACCGCCCTATTTCGCCACTTTCCAATAGCTTACCGCCGGCAGAGCCAGCGGCTATTTGAGGCAGGGCCCAACGGAACGGTCAGTGAAATTATTTCTGGCTTATGCCGTATACCGGGTGGCAAGAGAACCTGTTGGCCCCCGGTACGGGCAGTGAAAGACAAGCAGGATTGGCAATGAACATTCTGGTTAAATGGCCCACGCGGGGCCGGGTTAATATATTTTTTCAAACGCTGGCCCAATGGCGGGTTCTGGAATCACATCGCCACCGGGTGGCTTATCTGATTGCCATTGATGCTGATGATCTGGCCATGAATAGCCGCTCCATGTTGCGTCGGCTGGCGCAGAATCCCGATGTGCACTATCGCATCGGGCCGGGCGGGCGCAGTAAAATTGACGCCTGCAACAGTGATCTGGAAGATGCTCCGCAATTTATCGGCATGGAACCTGATGTCTTGATTCTGGCCAGCGATGATATGATCCCCCAGGTTCCGCATTGGGATGATATTATCGCCATGACCATGGCGCAGAAGTTTCCCGCCATGGACGGGGCGCTGCATTTTGATGATGGATATATCGGTTCCAATCGACTCATCACGTTGAGCATCATGGGATGGAATCTTTATCGGCGTTTCGGTTATGTGTATCATCCCGCCTATGGTTCCATGTTTTGTGACAATGAATTTACCGATGTGGTGCGGCACATCGGTAAATATCATTATGAATCGCGCGTGCTATTTCGCCATTGCCATGTTGGCCGACAGCCAGATGCGTTGTTTGTCCGCAATCAGCAATGGTGGGATGCGGATAAGGCAATGTATGAACTGCGGACGGCGACGGGGTTGGGCCTGATTGAACCACAATTAAGCCTTTTGATTCCGTCGCTGCATCGTCGACACAACATGCTCTCGGCATTATTGAAAGAATTGCACAGGCAGATCTTCACGCTGGAAAATCCCTGGCAGGTGGAAATTCATATTGCGCTTGATGGCGGTGGAAAACCGGTGGGAGAAAAACGCGATTGCCTGCTGCGCCAGGCGCGTGGCAAATATATCGCGTTTATTGATGATGATGACATGGTGGCCGACAGTTACATCACCGATATTCTTCACGCAATTCAAACCGCGCCGCTAAGCGATTGTGTGGTATTTGCCGGGCGGCTGGAAGTTGATGGCGTATATGCCGGTCCATTTGATTATTCCATCGCTCATAAAAAGTACCATCAGATCGGCAATACATATTTTCGCACGCCCAATCATCTCTGCCCGGTAAAACGGGAATTAGCCCTGCAGGTGGGCTTCAAAGCGATCAATTGTGGTGAAGATACCGATTATGCCCAACGGCTGTATCCGTTATTGAAATCCGAAATATCCATCCCTGATCCGCAGCATCCGAAAAGCCGCAAAACGCTGTATTACTACCGCTTCAGCCCCACCGGCACCGCCACGCAGAAGCGGTAGCACAAAGGCAATATCCGATTATTTCCTGGTGCTCGGTCACAGCAGAATGTCCGGGATAAGCCCGCAATAACTTCCTTGATCGTTCCCTTGCATCCGGTCGCAAGTAGCTGACGCCATGCGGGACAATGCAACTTACGCGTGGTTGTTACGTTATAATGTGATTGTGTAGATGGGCGGTCCGTTGCGTTAACGGTGCCGGGGGGCTGATCGGAGGTGTATGCAAATGACAATGGCTGATATCAGTTCCAAGACGCTCCCGAAACACGGACATGTCGGTGAGCCTTGTAGTCTTTGCACCGTGCCGCCCACATTGGTGTCCGGGGCGGCAGCACAGGAGGCTCTCAACGCTCATCTAAGTTTCCTGGATTTTTATTATCGCATTCTGCATGAAGCGATCGACGCACGCAACCCGTTATTGGAGCGGGTACGGTATCTCGCCATTTTTGGTGATCTCATCGACCAGTTTTTCATGCTGTGGTACAATCCAATCAAGTGTCTGGCTCAGGCCAATCCTGATTTTCGTTTACCCGATGGCCTGACGTATCGCCGACAATTTGAAAGCGTGCGGGACCGGCTGTCCAATTTGGTGCACCACCAAGGGCTGATCTGGCACCAGGAATTGCGCCCGGCGTTAGAGCAACGGGGAATTGTATTCAAACAATACGACGCGCTGACACAGGCGCAGCGAAAAGTGGCTGCGGACTATTTTCATAATGTCATTGGCCATGTACTCACGCCGCTGGCCGTGGGGCCTGGGCATCCATTTCCGCTGATTAGCAATCTGAGTCTGTCGATTGGCATACTGTTGCGACCACCGGGGCATTTTCGCACGCAATTTGCGCGGGTAAAAGTCCCGGAGCAGTTTCCGCGTTGGCTGACCATACCGGATGGCGACACGAGGGTCTTGGTAGCGCTGGAGAGCCTGATATGCGGGCAGCTCTCCGCGATGTTTCCGGGAATGGAAATTCTTGAAACCAGTACCTTTCGTGTTACCCGCAGCGCGGAAATGCTGGCGGGCCTCAGCGGTTCTGAGGACACGTTGGGCCTGGTACAGGAAAGAATTCGCGCCCGCCGGTTTGACGGTATGGTGCGAATACAAATTGCCGAAAATATGTCGGAAGAAATGCAGCGTTTTATCATGGCGGGTCTGGGTGCCGGTGCGGGGGACCTTACTGGACAACCAGAACCGCTGGCGCTTTCCGATCTGAAGTTGCTCACAGAACTTGATTTGCCCGCATTGAAGTGGCCCCCATGTAAGTCGGTGCGGCCGGCGGCGCTGGCGGACGGCGAGGGCGGGATATTTTCGGTCCTGCGCACACGGGATATCCTGGTGAACCATCCGTATGAATCCTTTGCCGACTCCGTGGAGAATTTCATCCTAAGCGCAGCGCAGGATCCGCAGGTGCTGGCCATTAAGATGACATTGTACCGCACCAGCGCCGATTCGCCGTTTGTCGCCGCGCTGGTGCGGGCGGTCGAAGCCGGCAAGCAGGTCGCGGTGCTGGTGGAACTGAAAGCCGACTTTGACGAAAGCGCCAATATTCAATGGGCCCAAACGATTGAGAACGCGGGCGCGCATGTCGTCTATGGCCACCCGGAGTTGGAAACCCATGTCAAGATGGCACTGGTGGTGCGACAGGAAGGCGCGGCGGTGCGGCCCTACGCCCACATTTCCACGGGCAACTATAACTCACGTACCGCGCGAATCTACTGCGATCTGGGATTTTTCACCTGTCGCCAGGATATCTGCCAGGATGTGGAGAATTTATTCAACTATCTTACCGGCGCGTCGTTGAAATCCCACTACCATAAATTGCTGGTGGCGCCGGTTACCATGCGTTCCGGATTTCTGACGCTCATCAACCGTGAGACCGACCATGTCGGCAGTGGCGGATTTGGTCGGATTGTGGCGCAGATGAATGCGCTCGATGATCCGGAAATTATCGCGGCCTTGTACCGGGCCAGCGAGGCGGGCGTGAAAATTGACCTGTTCGTGCGCGGCTTGTGCTGTTTACGACCGCAAGTTCCGGGGCTTAGCGCCAATATTCGCGTTACAAGTATTATCGGGCAATTTCTGGAGCATGCGCGGGCGTTCTGGTTTGCCAATAACGGGCACGACGAATTCTATATCGGGTCCTCCGATTGGGTCACGCAAAAACTTGATCACCGCGTGGAAGTGGTTGTGTTGATCGAAGATCCGATTCTCCAGGATAAATTGCGGGACCGCTTTACGGTGATGTTGGAGGACAATCGGCAAGCGTGGGACTTGGGAGCCGACGGAATCTGGCGGCAACGCCGGCCCGCCGCCGGTGAAGCGGAGCGCGGCAGTCAGTGGCGGTTAAGGACATTGGCCGGTGCCTTACCACTTGGAATCATGCTGCTGGGAATGGCGGCTTTGACATTTTGCCAGGCCGCCTAACCTGACCGCCCAACAGCATCGGAATTTCGGCATACGCGATTGCTGGAGCACCGAAAAGTATCCGCATGGTGAACATGATGGCGGCAAATTTATCCCCAGATAAGAGCACGCCGGATGCATCTAACAGTGGGCGGCCACAAGTGCGTTTCCCGGGACGTTTCAGCGGTATGACCCGGGCGCTGCGAAGTCGCAACTATCGTCTGTTTTTCTCCGGCCAACTGCTGTCAGTGATCGGCACGTCCATGACGCAGATTGCCGTCGGATGGTTGATTTATCATCTGACCGGATCCGCGTTTGATCTGGGTTTTGCGGCCTTTATGGGGTGGCTGGTATTTTTTTTCACCACGCCTCTGGCCGGCGTATGGGCGGATCGACTGGACTTGCGCCACCTGCTGTTGGCTACGCAGACTTCCGCGATGTTGCAGTCCGTTACGTTGGCAATTCTGACTTTCGACGGACACATCAACTTTCCCTGGCTGGTGTGTATGTCCATGTTGCAGGGCTTGGTAAATGCTTTTGATATTCCGTCCCGCCAGGCTTTCGTGGTGCAAATGGTGGCTTCGCGTGAAGACCTCTCCAACGCCATTGCGTTAAATTCATCGATGATGAATTTCTCCCGGCCAGTCGGCGCGGCCCTTGCGGGGATTATCATCGCCGCCTTCGGCGCGGGAATCTGTTTTTCCCTGGACGCTTTAAGTTATGCGGCGGTGATCGCCGCATTATTGGCCATGCGGATCGCCAACCACGCGCCGCGGGGCCGGCAGCCGACGGTATGGAGCCAATGGCGGGCTGGTTTGGTGTATGTTCGACAATCACCACCAATACGCATGATTCTGCTGCTGGTGGCAACGGTGGCATTGTTGGGAAGCCCTTACGTTTCCTTAATGCCATTTTATGTCAAAGCGCTATTCAACGGCGATGTGGTCATGCTCGGATTGCTGGTGGCGGCTTCGGGCTTCGGCGCGCTGGCTGGAGCGTTGACGCTGGCGACGCGGCGGACGGTGCATGGGCTGGAAATACAGGTGGGCATCGGTGCCACCGTTTTTGGACTGGCGCTGGTGGCCTTTGCATGGTCGCACTTCATATTCCTCGGTATACCCATCCTGCTGGGTGCCGGCTTTGGCATGATTACCACTTTCGCCGGCAGCAATACACTGCTGCAAACTATCGTGCCTGACGAAAACCGTGGCCGCATGATGAGCTTCTACGCCATGGCCAACATGGGCATGACACCGATTGGGTGCCTGCTTCTTGGCTGGCTGCCCGGGGTCTTTAACAGATCCCTGGACCTGTGGGGACAAACGACGGTTGGGTGCCTGTTTCTTCGCTGGATGCCGGGAGCCGCACTGGGAGCCGCGGTTACCATTACCCTTGGCGGATTATGCTGCGCGGTCGGCGGGGTATGGTTTTCTCTCCGTCGTGGCGTTTTTAAGACCGGATGACGCTTGCTTGCACACCATCATAATAATGGAGTAAAAGAGCAAAACATTGCTGCGCCGATCCCGGCCCCTGGCGACATAACAGGCTCTTGAACCAACGGCGACTATGGTTCCATGCTGGCTTCTTCCAGCGATTTTCCCGCCGGTTCCCGAATACATAGCGCGGTGAGCGCCAAGCCGATAACCGACATCCCCGCAGACAGCAACATCCCGCCGCGGAAGCCCAGACTGACTAGAATACGATCAAGAAAAAGCACGCCGAGGAAACCGCCAAATTTGGCCGCACCCGCGGAAATGCCATGGCCTGTGGTCCGCAGATTGACCGGGAATAATTCCGCTGCCAAAACAAAGGTTGTGACATTAGGGCCGAACTCAGAAAAGAAGTAGCTTAAACCAAAAATGGTAATAAACGCCGCGGCATTATGCGCCAGCGTGGGGATCAGACCCAGCAGCGTAAACATCAGCCCCATAAGAGCAAAGCCCATCATTTGGATAAATTTGCGGCCCAGTCGGTCGATATACATAAAAGCGCACAGATACCCCGGCACCGCAAATAACCCGAAAATCATCACATTCCAGGCCACTGTGGTGGTCATGGAAGCGTGCGGTGCCACCTTATCAATAATCTCCGGCATACCAATAGTATTGCCATAATAGGCATAATCAAAAACAAACCAACCGCCAGCGGTACCCAACAGGGTCAGGGCGTATTTGCGCCATGGTTGCCGCACCATTGTAGCCGTGGTGCCGTCGGAACTGGCCAGACCACCGGTGTAATTTGCCAGATCGCTGGCGGCCTCAACGGCCTTCCCTTTTACCTGCGCCTGCCAGCGCGGTGACTCCGGCATAGCCCGCCGCAGCAAGATTACTCCCATTGCCGGAATAGCCCCAAGCCCCAGGGCGATTCGCCACGCCCAGTCATGATTAACACCGGAACCAAGAAGTGTCAGAATCAGAATCGGGCCAATGAGAAAACCCAGGGCTTGGCAGGAAAATACCATACCCACCATTTTGCCCCGATCACGGCGATTGGCATACTCACTCATCATGACGGCGGAGAGTGGATAATCTCCACCGATACCAAGCCCCATGACCATGCGCCAAAACACCAGTTGCCACACGCCAAAGGACAAAGCGCTGCCAATCGCCCCAATCGCCATGAGAATAGCTTCAAGACCGTACACACTTCTGCGCCCCATACGATCAGCCACCGCACCAAATAGCACCGCCCCGATAAATGTGGCCAGCAGTGATGAAGAGGTTATCACGCCCAGTCGCGTCGGGCCGACGTTCCAGCTTTCATTGGCCAGGCCAACGGCTGTGCCGATGATCGCCAGATCATAGGCGGCGGTGAAAAAGCCCATGCCCGCGGTAATAATAGCGCGGATGTGAAAGCCACTGAATTTCACCTCATTGAGCGCTTCCGTGACGGCACGGGCATGAACGGTGTGATGTACTGCAGGAGGCATGATTTCTTTCTCCACCTTAAGAGCCAATTCAGCGCTGGCCCCGGGCACTGCCAAACAAACCTGGGCGTCGTGGGTTCCGTGGTGTCCACAACGTACAGTAATCTTATCCTGAACGCGGCCATTGGTGGTGTATTACGAACCGCATCCGGATATTCCAAGCCCTGCCCAGAAAGTTGACAAATGGTTCGGCGGAGTTTGCAATAAGAAACGTTCATGGCGTTTTTGGGGGGCGCATAAGCTAATTTAAATAAGGACAACTTCCATGGCGATTTCGGACATTCGGGAAAAAATCAATGAGAACCAAAGGCCGTTTGTGATTGGAGGCATTGTTATGGTCTGTCTGGCGGTTGGATTGTTAATTTGGGAATTCAAGCCCGTCAGCGCCCCGTCCGCGCCGGATCGTTATTATTTTTATGATACGTCCAATGGCAGTATTACCACAGAGCCGTCCACCGCCATTTCGCCGCTGAAGGGCGCTGGCGGTAAAGATACGCTGGTACAGGCATTCTTTTTCACCTGCAGCACCTGTGGAGATAAAAAGATTGGCTACCTCCTGAAGTATACGCGCCGTGCCCGGGCGGCAAAGGCTTATCTTGCCCACTCCCAGAGCGGCACTATAAGCCCCCAGCAATCCATGCAATTCAACTCCGTGTTGTCCAAATACCAAGTTGCGATAGCCATGGGCACGCTGGTGCGTTTGCCAACCAAAGGTTCGCGTTGGTACCCTATTGCCGGTCCGACGGGTTCGGAAATAACCAGCCCGCCTCGCTGTTCGGCAACCGGGCTGGCCAAACCCTGTTTTCCATGACCGCCCCAACGCTGCCGTATGGAGCAAAAAACACGTTATGGTTGGACGTGGAGTGCCACAAAAAAAACCGCCGGCGCGGCCGCTTCACAGTCAGCTGCGCGATGCCGTCATTAAACTGGAGTTTAACCCGCCATCCCGGATTATTCACGGCCCGGCGAAAGACCTTATATAGTTACGCATGTATATGCGTTAGATGTATGATTGCGGTTTTTTGACCATACAGCGCCGAATACCCCATTAGGATTGGTACCGCAATTACTCAACCATTCGGCAAAATGCCCTACGCCGCCGGGGCATGATCATCAATCCCAGCCCCGTTGCCAATAAAGCAAACGCCGCGGGCTCCGGCGCGGATGTGGGGTCCACGAAATTCCATGCCAGGGCGTACGTGTCGCTGGTGGAAATGGCATTGACACCGCCGAGCATTTCGACCGCGAGATCATACGGCCCTGGCCGCAGCGCGGAAATCCCCAGGGTGGGGCTGATATTGATCTGCTGCACATTGTCCAATAGGCTGGTGCTGCTGGCCACCTGCTGGCCGGAGGAATTTAACAAAAACAACAATAGATGATTGATGCCGCTGGCGTTATAGTCTTTGTTCCAGGTCAGCGTGGCGGTAAGGTCCCAACTATTGGCTGAGGTTCCCGGCAAATTGAAATCATAATTTTCCACCGCATTGGTGGTAGTGCCGGCCGCAATGCTGGCAAGATTCCATCCGGTAATGGTGAATGGATTGGCCGCTGAGGCCGTTTCCACCGGCTGGGAGGAAAAATTAACGACTGGCGCACTGGTCACGCCGGGCAACGCGGCGATACTTTGGGCTGTGGCACTGGTGAAATTATGTTCGCCACCGGCCAGAGTTTCATAGGAATTATACGCATTGACCACACCGGCACCGTAACGCGGATCCAAGGGGGTAATGGCGTTAACGTTTACGGCATTATACGTGTATGTGCCACTGTTAACCGTATAGGAATTTGTCCAGCCGATCGGTTTCACGGCACCATTAAGCAGCAGTGCTTTGACGGTGCGGATATCCGTGGCGGCGGTGGTGTAGGCGGTCGCCCCCTGGGCAACAATTGCCGCGTCGCTTGATTCCAAGCCAACTGGACCGGATAAGTCCGTGCCCCGGCCAGCCTGAATCATCAGAGTGGCAACGCCGGAAACAATGGGCGCGGTGTAGCTGGTGTACGCACCGGGGGCGGTAATATCCGGTTTTGATCGGCCATCGTAGGTTGGTCCAACACCCGTGCCGCCACCGTAGGCCGCCACGGCGATGCCGTTATAATCATCGGCGGGTTCGTTGATGGAACTTGCCGGGGTCGTGCCGGTGGCCTGTGATCCGCCATCGCCAACCGCGGTGATGAAAAGTGTATTGTTCGCCGCTGCATAGTTGTCCCACGCATTATCAATATAGGTTATCAAGTCAAGCGGTTCGTTGACGTACTCAAAGCTCTGATTGACCACTTCCGGGTTGGTTCCGGCGGCGATGCCATTGCTGCCGGTCAACGGACGCTGGGCGAATACGAATAGATTGGCAAAATCACCGGTTTCGTAAACGTAAACACTCGATACGCCAGGTACCACACCGGACGCGGACCCGTAAAATATATTGGCGACATCATCTGCGTGCCAGGAGTAGCTTGCTGAGCTGAAAGCCGTGCTCGCCCCGTCGTCGCACCGAAACGTAAAGCTCGCCGACGGGTTCGTATTCTGCGGGTTCGGCTCGTATTGGAAAGAGGTATAGGAAGCCGTCCCCACGGACGATTCCACTTGTCCCACGCTCATCCCCGCCCCATTGAGCCGCGGATTAAGCTGCTGCAACTGCGTTACGCCAACCTGCTGTAAAATGGAATCAGCGCCGGCAGTATTAGCCCCAACCGCGAAGCCCGCAGCGAGAAACACCGCGCAGCCTATGCCTGCGGCACTACCACGCAGCGCAAAGGACACTTGCCTCCCCATATTAAATATAACATCGACGCCATATATATGGCTACTATTATCGGAAACTGCAAGCTGTGAGCCCTTTTTTTTAGCACGCATGGCGAAGGCTCCAAAGCGAGACATACAGCACAACCAACTCCGACGGCTTGAAGGCGTCAAGCTGTCGGCGAGTAACAACACCTCTTTCATCGGTTAGAGTCAGGGAGTTGATAAGTCAACACGGGGAAAAAAGAGCGTCTCAATGTTATCACACCTTTTTATTTATCCGGCGTTGGGAAAATACTGATATTGATAAATGTGTATATGTTAATAATATTCCGGTCGTCCGGCTCGTGATCAGCAGGTGTTCCGATAATCAGGTGCCTGACGGTGATGGATATTCCATCATGATGCCGTCTCAGCCCGCCGTGAGCACTTGAAACGTCCGAATATGAGTTGCCATATTTTCTGGCAAGTCCGGCCAGCCGCGGGAAGTAGACGCGGCGTCCCGCCGCGTGAAAAGCGGCGAGACGCCGCTTCCACCATCTATTGCCAAAAAATATGGCCGCGCATGGTCCGAATCGGTCACCGCGCTGCGATGCCGGGACTGCCGCACGCCGCCATTTTTTGACCCGATACGGGTGGCCACCCCTGAATTGCGATGGCGTAAGAGACCAAACTCTTTACGTAAGTCATTATAAAATAAAGACTTATGATACTTATAAAAAAATGGAAGAATTCCTCTTGACTTGTACCCGTGAATGTTATATACTGGATTAGTGGCTAATGGAGTGGCCGAGAGAGTTACGCGCATGTAATATGAGTGTAGCATCTCTGGGTAGCAAGACTATTAGCTTGGGTTAGCTCTGGTAGGTTGGTGCAGGTGTTGGTTGGTTTTAGAATTTCGTACCTGCTGTGATTATTCTGTGATGCACCGGAATGATGATCAGTGGTTGCCGAAGTACTGAAATTTAATCATCGTGCCAGAGCGAAACTTGGAATGTTGGATTTCTTCCTGATTTTACAGTTGGATTGGTTCCACTGTTCAGGGGAAATTCGGCAAGGGATTTTTGAGGTTGCTCGCGGAATCTTTAATTAGAGATGCGACACCCAAGAAAGGTAGAGTGATTATGAAGAACTTGTATGGAAAACTTGGCCTTGGTCTCGCGGGAGCGATCGCGTGCGCTGGATTCCTGGGGATTGGAGCACAATCCGCCCAGGCTGAGTTTACGCTGCTGGTTCCCCCTTCGCCCACAATAACGCCTGATGCCCACTCTGGTTGGTTTGATTGGACCTATACGATGGGGCTGGGGGCGACCGCATCAGCGAGTTCCGGTTCTTACTTTGATTTTGCATTATCCTCCGATTCCGGTTATCAAAGCTATGCCTTTAACCTTATTGGTGGAATCAAGAACGTGACGATTAACGGGGGCACGTCATCTACCATCAGTAGCACCGGCCAGTGGAATATCAGTGAAAACACCTCAGATTATTATGCTCAGGCCACTTACGTTGGCTCCAACTCGATAGCACCAGATTCATCTTTGGGTACCTTTACGGTTATTACCACCGACGGGTCCGCCGGAAGCTACTCAACACCAGAATCGTTTACGCAGGGGTTTCATACGGACGGTAGGATTGGGGCTAAAGGATACTCCATTATAGCTTCCTCCTCCTCCGCTTACGGCAACAATTTTGCCAGTTTACTAAATCCTGGGACCACCAATGCCGATTTCAGCGGACAGTCGGTGGTGGTACCATCGTTGTCTGGCGATATTCCCGAAAGCCCGCTTCCACTCCCCGCCGCTTTCTGGCCTAGCCTTTTAACTTTGGCTGGCATGGCGGCGGTCGGTGGACTGCGCCTTCGCCGCCAAAGATTATGATTGATTTGGTTCATTGCACCTGAATCACATTGATCCAACAGAATTAATTTAGCCGAGCCTACCGCGATAAAGCAGTGGCTCGGCTTTTTTTATACCGCGCGCGGCCATCATGGATACAAACTCCCCGCGGCTTGGGCGGCGTGTTCCTTGGCGTTCCAAGGACCAAAGCCCCGGGCTACGGTCGCACGGCCCGGCGGGCCAATATGATGTCAACCGCCGTGTGCGTTATACATTCCGGAAATTCTTATCTCCACTGGCGTGAACGGTCCCCCCAAATTGGTACCCGTGCACAGTTGTTTGATCAGGCACCCTGGAAATGGTACATCACAATACGGGCCGCAGGCGAAACGCAAAATGACGCTGGTAGCGGACCGGCTAATTTCGGTATGAACGTGCACGGTGGGACGTGCACGGTGGGATTTGACAGAACTTTGAAGGATCCATACAATCACCATCCTGTTTACAATTGGAAACGCGCTGTTATTGCGGCGGCGCTGATTTTTAGTTGCTACAGTGCCGCGGATATTCGGCGCAAGTGAAGAGGATGGTATGACGGAATCAAATACTTCTGTGCTGCCTGGCAAAGGCCTGGGCGTTACAGCGCGTACGGATTGGTGGTGGGTTGGCCCGCTGCTGGTATTTCTGGGGCTGACCATTTTCGGGGTGTATGCCACTTGGGTCGCCTGGGTAGGAAAGTTTTATATCTATTCCGGCCACGGTGCCTATTACTTATCGCCGTTTTATTCCCCAGATATTAAGGCGTGGCTGGGGTTTCAGTTTCCGTTTTCGTATGCCTTTCTTATTTTATGGATTCCGTTGGGGTTTCGCGGCACCTGTTACTATTATCGCAAGTCTTACTATCGGTCTTTTTTTCTCTCCCCGGTGGGCTGCGCCGTCGGCGAGCCAGCGCATCGCTGTTATCACGGCGAAAAAAAATTCCCCTTCACCCTGCAAAATCTGCACCGCTATTTCTGGTATCTCGCCACTATTGTGCTGTTATTCCTGTGGTATGATGCGATTCGCGCTTTTTTCTTTGCCGGTAAAAGTGGTCATCTGCACTTCGGTGTGGGCGTAGGATCATTGATCATGCTGGTCAATGTCATCGCGCTGTCGGGGTTCAGTTTTGGATGCAATTCACTGCGGCATCTGGTGGGCGGCAAGCTCGATTGTTTCAGTTGTTCGGCGACCACCCGGGCGCGGTATAAGCTGTGGGGTGGCGTGACGATCTTAAATCTTAAGCACATGGAATGGGCGTGGGTCAGTTTGTTTACCGTCGGGTTTACTGATTTGTATATCCGGCTCTGCGCCATGGGTATCTGGCATGATGTGAGGATTTTCCATTAGTACGACAGAAAAATACGAAACACACGAACATGATGTCATTGTCATCGGTGCCGGCGGCGCCGGTTTAAGGGCGGCCATTGAGTGCTCGGCCATGGGCCTGAAAACCGCCCTGATCTGCAAATCCCTGCTGGGCAAAGCCCATACCGTCATGGCGGAAGGCGGCGTGGCGGCGTCGCTGGGCAATGTGGATCCCAAGGATAATTGGCAAACGCACTTTCAGGACACCATTTTCGGCGGCAAATATCTTAACAATTGGCGCATGGCCGAGGTGCATGCCAAGGAATCCCCCGATCGGGTGAATGAATTGGAGCAATGGGGAGCCGTTTTCGACCGCACGCCGGAAGGCAAAATCATGCAGCGGCCCTTTGGCGGCCACACGTACCGTCGCTTGGCGCACGTCGGTGATCGCACCGGGCTGGAATTGATCCGTACTCTGCAGGACAAGGGCATCCATCAGGGTATTGATGTATTTATGGAATGCGCTATCACCCGCCTTCTGAAAGATGGCCCGCGGGTGTGCGGGGCGTTCGGTTATTGGCGGGAAACGGGACGGTTTGTCATTTTCAAGGCCAAAGCCATCGTGCTGGCCACCGGTGGTATCTGCAAAATGTTCAGAATTACCTCCAATTCATGGGAAAGCACCGGTGACGGAATCGCCTTGGCTTACCGGGCTGGCGCCGAACTCGTGGATATGGAATTCGTCCAGTTTCATCCCACCGGTATGGTCTGGCCGCCGGGTGTTCAGGGCTTGCTGGTAACGGAAGCGGTGCGCGGTGAAGGCGGCATTCTGCGTAACAGCAAGGGTGAACGCTTCATGGAAAAATATGACCCCAAGCGGATGGAGCTTTCCACCCGCGATGTGGTGGCCCGCGCCATTTATACTGAAGTCAAAGAAGGCCGCGGCTCACCGCATGGCGGATGCTTCCTGGATATTTCGCATCGTGGGGCGGAATATGTGAAGAAAAAACTCCCCAGCATGTACCATCAATTTAAGGAACTCGCGGATGTGGATATCACCAAAGAGCCGATGGAAGTCGGGCCTACCGCCCATTATGCCATGGGGGGCATCAAGGTGGATGCCGATACCGCCGCTACCCGCGTACCGGGTCTGTTCGCCGCTGGCGAATGCACCGGCGGCATGAACGGCGCCAACCGGCTCGGCGGTAATTCGCTCTCGGATATACTGGTGTTTGGACGGCGGGCCGGGGCGGCGGCCGGCCAATACGCAAAATCCGCACAGGCGGCTAATTTTGATGCGGCACAGGCGGAAAACGCGGCTGCGGAAATGACTGGATTTTTTGGCCGCACCAACCCGGAAGATCCATATCGACTGCACATTGAACTGCAAACAGTGATGCACAATCTGGTCGGAATTTTCCGCGATGAAAAAGACCTGCAATCCGCCCTTGCCAAGCTGGAGGAATTCAAACGCCGCTCCGAAAATCTTGGCATCAGTGAAGGGCATCGGATGTACAATCCCGGGTGGCATTTGTGCAAAGATGTTCGCAATATGTTGATTTGCGCGGAAGCAGTGGCGAAGGCGGCGCTGATGCGCAAGGAAAGCCGCGGTGCCCACAGTCGTCTGGATTTCCCGAAGTATGATGATTTCTGGGGTTTGCATAACATTGTTTCCCGCCAGGAAGGCGAAACCATGAAGTTGGAATCGTGCCCGGTGGTGCAGACGCCGGATCTGCTGCCGCTGGTGGAAGACAAGAAAGCCAAGGAAAAAAAATGAGCACGCGAATATTCAAAGTCTGGCGCGGTGATAAAACCGCCGGTCAGTTTGTTGATTATAAAGTGGAGGTGCAGGATGGCATGGTGGTCTTGGACGCCATCCATCAGATTCAGCGCGACCATGCGCATGATCTGGCGTGCCGCTGGAATTGCAAGGCCGCCAAGTGCGGGTCCTGCAGTGCGGAAGTCAACGGCAAACCCCGCCTGATGTGCAAAACCCGCCTGGATGATTTTGCTGAGGGGCAAACCATCACGGTGCAGCCGATGAAATCATTTCCCATCATCCGTGATCTGGTAACGGATGTTTCATGGAATTATACCGTCAACAAAAAAATTCCACCGTTCACGCCGCGCCCTGCTGCGGCCTGGCTTATGCAGCAGGAAGATGTGGACCGCTCCCAGGAATTCCGAAAATGTATCGAATGCTTTTTATGCCAGAATGTCTGCCATGTGTTGCGCGAGCATGATCTGGAGCCGGAATTTTTTGGGCCGCGGTTTTTCGCCCGCATCGCCAGTCTGGAAATGCACCCTCTCGATTCGCTGGATCGCAGCGGCTTGTTGAAAGATCAGGCCGGCGTCGGCCTGTGCAATATCACCAAATGCTGCACCGAAGTATGCCCGGAAGAGATTCATATTACCGACAACGCGATCATTCCTCTCAAAGAGCGCGTGGTGGATAAATACTATGATCCCATTTGCATCGCCCTACGCATCCTGACCGGGGGCGGCAAGAATTCCGCAAAGAAATAACCGGAAGTCTGGAATACTTGAGAGCCTCTCCTTATGACGGCACTGGTAGCCGGGGTGGTAGCCGCCGGGCGTGGCAATTTTTCCGGGCACCCCTGGGAGCGCGGGTGTCCTCACCCGCTTAGGCCCTCTGCGAAAGCCCCGGGCCATGCTGCAAATGGCTTGTTTTGAGCCGATTTCGCCACCGCCCGGAAAAATTGCCACGCCCGTAGCCGCCCGGCTCACTTGAAATTTAGCTTCGGAAGTGGCCCGTATTTGGGTGCACGGAGGCGTACTTCCCAAGGTGCCCGTCCGAATCTCCTGGAACAGTGACTTATTTTTCATCCAATGTGTTCGCAATAATGAATATTATGAATAGATTATCGTTTCTATTCCCAAAAAAGATCATAAAATGCGTGTAAAAACTGCATATTGTCGGTCCGAAAATATAATAGCCAATAAAAGATTTAAGGCCCTTAAAAATTTTGTATGTTTTTACTTGACTTCTGTTTTCTTATGTTCTATACTTCAAAGTGTTGACGAACAGGTCGTAAGTTTGGGGTGGCATTATTATGTTGCCCGGTGAAAGGTGGCAATGGCTTAAGGCCATTGATGGAGAAATGAAATTGATGGCCGACAGATATTACGCTCGTTAGTGTTAATGGGTGGTTTGCGGTCATAGTAATAATTGTTCCAGCTTTTATAGGAGAGCTAATCATGAAAAAGTCAGCACTGTTCGGAATTGTAACTGCGGCGGCCTTGGTGAGCGGCCTTGGTGTTACGGCACTTCAGGCACAGGTTGAAGTTCTTAACTTTGACATCAACGGTACCAATAGCGCGATTCCCAATGCGGTGGGAACCACCACGTATGTCGGGATAGGTGCATACACCGCGAATTCAGGAACCTACTGGAACCCCATTGACCTCACCCACAGCACGGCGGCCATAACGGCGGTCGGTATTGCTGATTCCAGCGGCACTCCGTCGGGAACGGCGGCCTACCCTACCTTCAACGGCGAATCGATCGAGATGACGCTGGGGAACCTTAATGGCTCCGGTAGCGGCACGCAGACCGCAAC
>JBMFGW010000045.1:0-27718 GCA_049977145.1 Phycisphaerae bacterium | reverse complement strand
ATGGAAGTTGCATTGAAGACCTGGAATTACTTCGCACCAACGAGGCGGCTCTGGATGCTCTGGGAGCGCAGCGTCTTCCCGATCCCACGACCGCCGGGGACTTCTGCCGGCGCTTTGAAACGGATGATCAGGTGCTGCGCTTGCAGGAAACCATCAATGAAGTACGTGTGAAGGTTTGGAAGCAGCAGGAGCCTTCCTTTTTCAAGCGGGCCATTCTGGATGCGGACGGCACGCTGGCTCCAACGTATGGTGAATGTAAGGAAGGCATGGATATCTCTTACGATGGGCCATGGGGTTATCATCCCCTGCTGATCTCTCTGGCCAATACGCATGAGCCGCTGTATCTGGTGAATCGTCCGGGGAACCGTCCCAGTCACGAACAGGCCGATGATTATCTGGACAAAGCCATAGCGTTGTGTCGGCGTGGGGGATTCCAAAGCATCCTGATGTGTGCGGATACGGACTTCACGCAAACTTGGAAGCTCGACGCCTGGGATCAGACGGGATATGTGACCTTTATCTTCGGGGCCGACGCCGAACTCAAGAATGGTGCGCAGGCTATGCGGAATCCTTTGTATAAGGCATCGTGTCCTCGTGTCCTCAAAATCTGACATATACTCCGAACCCATTTGGCCAGAAACTGTCACAGGCCCGAGCCGGTGGGTTTATCCCACCTGGAATTGACAAAAACTATCAGGCATGTATGCTTAAGACAGTTATGTTGACAGAACTGTCCGGCAGGAATGGTTCCTGCCGAGCAGATATGGAGTCTGGCATGCTTCAGGATGCGGCAAGGCTGAAAGTCACTCGCGACGGCGTTATTATTCTGGTGGAGTTTACCCACCGGAAAATTTTGGATGAGTCCAATATTGCCGAAATCGGGGATCAGCTTGTAACGCTGATCGAAAGTGAACACCGGCCCAAAGTTATCATTTCATTCGCCGGCATTGATCACTTTTCATCGGCAGCCTTGGGTATGCTCATCACGGTCAACAATAAAGTTCGTAATCACGATGGACAATTGCGGCTCTGCAATATCCACCCCCAGATATTTGAAGTTTTTGTTATCACAAAACTTAATAAACTCTTTCGCATTTATCCGACAATAAAGGAGGCGAAAGAAAGCTTGGAGCCGCAAAACCAGCAGGGCGTTGTATAACGTCAGGGTGCGGCGGGCTTGTTCCGGTGCGTAACCGGCGTGCGGTAGTTCAAGGTGATAAGCAAGATGGGTATGGATGCCCGTTGCGCTGATGGAACGGTATGCGCTTGCCCATAAGTTCAGAACGGGTGTAATTATGGGACGACGGCAGTTGGAAAAAACTGGTGTACACCACAGTGGAACCGGCATTACACATTCGGGCGGGTTATGGTTGCGGATGGAGATTCCCAGCGATCTGCAGCGCGTGCAGGATATTGAAGAGGCGGTTCTTTCCCAATGTCAGCATTACTCCTATACCAATCGTGATCTCTTTGCTCTGAAACTGGCCATTGATGAAGCTGTTGCTAACGCGGTCAAGCATGGCAACCGTGGTAATCCTGAAAAACATGTACGTATTAAATATCGTGTAACCCCGCATCGGGCGGATGTGGTCGTGGAGGATGAAGGCCCCGGTTTCAATCCCGCTTCTCTGCCGGACCCCACCCAGGAAGACCAGCTTACTTCGCTCCATGGACGCGGCATTCTGCTCATGCGGGCATTTATGAATAATGTAGTCTATAGCCCCACCGGCAATGCGGTAACGCTGACCAAATTTAATGACACGCCCCGCACTATGGAACATTCGGTGGCCTTCGGCTAAAAGCCTCTCCGAGTAATCGCCGCCCGGCCACGGCGTGACTTTTGGCGCTTTTTACTTTTGCAGGATTAGGGTAAGATGATCCACTGAACATCGGGGCGTAGCGCAGCCTGGCTAGCGCACTTGACTGGGGGTCAAGGGGTCGCAGGTTCGAATCCTGTCGCCCCGATTTTTTCGCCAGCGGGCGAAAAAATAGAGCAGGAGACTTGAGAAAGTAGACAGTAGAGCAAATACGGCTGGAACAAAAACGCGGCTGTCGCCGAGACAAGGCGCTCCTCCTGCGGTCTACTGTCAACTTTCTACTTTCGGGCGTATGCTGGCTACCGCATGGACATGCGTTGGTGTGACGGCGATCCCATGGAGCCGCCATATTTCCTTCACACACACTTCCGTAATCAAGGCGATGATCAGGCGCTGATATTGGTCATCCCACACCACGGGTGGCTGTGTGGCCAGGTAATCGCGGGCCCGGACGAGATATTTATCGGGTGCAAGAATTCCACTGTGACCCCGCTTTACATATCCCCTTGGATTATCGGCATTCCATGATCGATAAGCATGAAACACAAAGTGACCAACCATTCCGATCTCCGTATAACAAAATCAACGGCTGGAGCTTCGTACGTTGCAATCTACTATCGCCAACCGACCACCGGGTTATCACCACGGTGTTCTATACCGCGCCTCCGCGCCCCCGGAACACCGGATGATAATCCGGTGGTTCGTCCACTGTTGCCAACTGACCACCGGGTTATCACCACGGTGTTCTTTTGACCGCGCCTCTGGCGGTACGCTTGGCGGCCAGCCATGGCGTCTGTGACATTCTGGGCTTGGATAGCTTCAACGAGGATGCCCTGTACGCCAATCTATCTAATGGCCGCAGGAGTCTTTGCCAGAATCTGCCGTGCGATCACGGCGCCGGATTGGCCTCCATGCACCGGAGATCTGGCCACAGATGCTATCTCGGCATTTAATGTGGTAAAGTAGCGGTTCCACGTCCGCCAATGACGAAAATGCTCATCAGCGACCTGTGCCCGCAGCGTTTCGAGATGAAACTGAATTTGATCTAAACGTAAAACCCACGGATATTGCCGGGAACGATTCCCCGCCATCGCTCGGGTGACCGCACTGAATTGGTTGGTAATTTTCCGGATCAACTCTCCGCGTTGCGCGGCATGTGAAAACGAAATATGAATAAGTTCGGGCATCCCGACAGGTGTAGCCCCTATCCGGATGATCGTGGTCACCGTCGCGGGACGGTAGACATAGCCAATATCCGTGGCCGATGCAGCTCGCGGCAATGGCTTGCCGTTGACCGTCACGGCGATTGGCCGGCTGGTTTGCGGCAGACAAATAACAACATTGCGCAGCGGTTTTTCGCTGTTATATGTACCAATTGCGGCACCAATATTTACGCCGATACTTGCGTCCTTAAAATTTTTATAAGCCAGCGCGGTGATGGCATGTTGGCCGTGGAGATATCCCTTGGATTTGCCATCATCCTCATAAAAGATGGATTTGCCATTGGCTCCGGGATAGACCGTAACCACCAGCGGATTTGGAGCGTGCTCGGCCATGCGCAGGACAGGTTTTTGCATGGGAATCGGCACGCCACCCTGGGCATAAATTGGGAATTCATCCAACGCCGCCCATACCGTGGCAACTTGGCCGCCGTTAACGTGTTCGCCGGTAAACAGATTGTACCAGGTGCCCTTGGGAAACCAGACCACGCTGTGTCCGATCTTCCCCGGTCCGCGCCCCGGAGCCACAATCGGTGCCACAAGAATGTTACGGCCCAGCATATATTCTTCCGGAAACTTATAGGCCAATGGGTTGGCCTGATGGTCAAAGTACATGGGACGAATCAGCGGCACAGAATCCTGATAGCAGCGCCAGGAGGAAGTATAGATATACGGAAATATCCTGGACCGCAGGTCAAACGCCCGCCGACAGGCATGTGTCGCGGCAGCCCCGAAAAACCAGGGGCGGTGGAAGTCGCCGGCCATCGCAGTGGCATGAGTACGCAAAACCGGGCTGGCGGACCCAAACTGAACCCAGCGCGTATAAAGCTCCGGATTTGGAATCACAGCCATGTGCCCGCCGATATCGTGCGACCAGTAGAAACATCCCACATTACCAGCTACCGAGGTGAAGGGAATTTCAAATTTAAGCACCGGCCAGATGGCATGGGTATCTCCGGAAAATTCGATGGGATAGCGTTGGCCACCCCAACCACCCCAGCGGCTGAAAGACAACCCGCGCCGATGCGTACTGGGGCGTTGGCTGTCGCGGAAATCCAATTCATTAAGCCAGGGTAGCGGATCTACGCCGGGGATTGCCGACGTTCTACCCTGCTGCCAATCCAACCACCAGAAGCTCACACCCTCGTGTTCCAACGGGTCCAGCAGAACGTGAAAATAGTTGTGCATGAAAAGCCGGTTGGTGCAATCAAATGGAATTGTCTTGCCACCCGCGGAACTTACACCCATGCCGCGGCAAAACTCCTTGTAGCGCGTTTCATAATTTCCCACCCCGCCGGCGGGGTGCAAATTCAGGGTTACATGCAGGCCGTGATGATGCAGCCATGCCAGAAGTTCGCGGGGATGCTCAATGAGATGGCGGTTCCAACTGAAGCCGGTCCAGCCATCTGTTTTATGCCACCCCATATCCATAACCATGTTGTCCAGGGGAAACCGATGCAGATTGTAATCCCGCACCAGTTCCTTGAATTGTGCCTGCGTAAATGACCAATATCGTGAGTGCCACGCCCCCAGTGCATAGCGCCGGGGCAGCGGCACTTTCCCGCTTACCGTGGTTAAATCCCGCAAGGCGGTGTGATAGTTGCGACCATAGCCGAAAAAATACCAATCCGTTTCCGCGGGTCGCGCCAGACACCATGGCTTCGGGCCGTTGCTAAGCAAAAAAGTTTCGTCCGGAAGAAGAAACCAGCCGTTACGCGACAACAGGCCATTGGGCAGTGGAAACGGCCCACTGCAGCCATCAAGCGTGCGAACCGTACCGCCCAGATTTTCCGTTTGTTTCATGCCCGGATGCCATGTCGCCATGGCATTCCCATTGCGGAAAGCAATGGATAAATTGGTTGCGGTAAATCCGCTTCCGCCGGGGGTGTAGATAAGCCTCATCGCCTGAATTTTAATCATTAGCGTATGGCCGTGATGACTGGCCTGAAATATCGGCGGCTTGATGTTCCGATGATAGGCAAAATACGACCGCTTGTTAATAAACGTTCCAGTTGATGAGTATTCCATGCGGATAAGCGTGGGCGTGATCACGGTAAATCGCGCATGGCCGACCACGAAAACGCCCGGATCATGGGCTGGGTAATAGGGCGAGGGCGCGGCCCCACTATTTTGTGCACCCGCCAATACCAAGGTTACAGTCAATAGGATCAGTGTTGGAATAGGGTTAAGCTTCAGTTGAAATCTTTGGTGTATATTCATTTTGTTAACTCCGAGTGTATGACTGAATGTAATAACGGAGAGGCAGCAGAATTCGGCTGCCGATTTACCCGCAACAGCAGAGTCTGGAACCGCCGCAGAAAAAAACTGAAACGTCACACATGGGCGGCCAGTTTTTTTCCATTGAGAAGATTATAACTGTTCACGGCCTTCCGGCCTATTAAGCTCACAACGACTCTAACCATGAAACAGATTATACCCCCCACGGAAAAAACAAATGTATTTACACAAAAAAGTTTGGTGTAAGATTTAAGTGTTCCGCGTAATGCGTCCGATAATAAAAAACAGATTAACGGATTGGTCGAAGTAACATGGACGCACACACGGAATAAGGGTATCAGCAGCGCAGCGCGTTTGAATTCCCGCATCAAAACGCCAGCATTGCTGGACGGCCAACACTTTCACTACTTTCCACAGGCTCGTAGATCGTTACGCCGGGACTAAATATCCTTCATTTCTGCGTAGTATTCCCGAATCGGTTTGACCGTCTAATCGCCCTTTTTTAAGCATAATAGGGCGTCCGCGGCAACTTCGGTTCCAGTGATCGTGGTGATGATGGGCGAGTGGCAGGTAGCAATAGCCGTTGGCATTATGACGGAAGAACCGCATATTCCTGCTACACGTCTTGCCGGTTCCTTTTTTTTATTGCAGCAAGCCAACCTGACTTTCTGAAACGTATCGCTGTTTTAGGAATTGGTAAAGCCGGTTGGCTTGCGCGTGTGCCAGTCGTGATATTTTTCATACATGCGTGCCAGGCGTAACATGCGTTGTTCGCTGAATGTCGGGCCTAATATCTGCAGGCCGATCGGCAGGCCGGCATTGGAAAATCCGCAGGGAATATTCATTCCCGGAATGCCGGCAATATTGCAGGTTACGGTGAAGACATCACACAAGTACATTTGCAAAGGATCGCCGCTTTTGGCTCCCAGTTCAAACGCAACGGTGGGAGAGGTGGGGCACGCGATAAAATCGCACTTTTCAAAGGCTTGATCAAAATCCCGCTTGATCAATTGCCGCACCTGCAACGCCCGCAAATAATAGGCGTCATAATATCCGGATGATAAGGCATACGTGCCCAGCATAATGCGGCGCTGTACTTCCGGGCCGAAGCCTTCCGCCCGACTGGCGGCATATAGATCAAATAAATTTTCCGGCTTGGCGGTGCGATGGCCATAATGTACGCCGTCATAACGGGAAAGATTGCTGGATGCCTCCGCCGGTGCAATGACATAATATGCGGCAATGCCGTATTTCGTGTGTGGCAAATGAACATCTACCACGGTGGCACCCTGGCTGCGATAAAAATCGACCGCTTTGGCAATGGCAGTGCTGACTTCCGACTCAATGCCTTCGCCGCTGAACTCCGCCGGCAGGCCGATGCGCACGCCGTGCATCGGTTTATCCAAATCGGAAAGATAATCCGGTACCGGCTCCGGCCAGCTTGTGCTGTCCAATGGATCGTGACCGGCAATAACCTGCAGTAACAACGCGGCATCTTCGACCGTGCGCGCCATCGGCCCGATCTGATCCAGCGAACTGGCAAATGCCACAAGGCCATAACGCGATACCAAGCCGTATGTAGGTTTCAAGCCAACAATTCCGCACAATGATGCGGGCTGTCGGATTGATCCGCCGGTGTCCGATCCCAGCGCTGCGGCACAGAGCCGTGCGGCGGTAGCGGCGGCTGATCCACCGGATGATCCACCGGGAACGCATTTGGTATTCCATGGATTGCAAGTGGGGCCGAAGGCGGAATTTTCCGTGGAGCTTCCCATGGCAAATTCATCAAGGTTGGTTTTACCTAAAATCACCGCGCCGGCCTGTTCGAGCTTTTTTACCACGGTGGCGTCATACGGACTGTGAAAATTTTTCAGCATTTTGGACGAACAAGTGGTAGCACCAAAAGTCGTGCAGAGATTGTCTTTTAGCGCAATGGGTACCCCCGCTAAAAGCCCTTGCGGCTTGCCGGCGGCTTTGGCGCGGTCAATGGCTTCGGCGTTCTCCATCGCCCGATCTACAAATACCGCATTGTAAGCATGAAGATGTTGATCCGCTTTGGCAATGGCGGACAGGCAGTCCTGCGCAGCCGTAGCAGCGGTGACTTCACCGGCGGCTATTTTATTACGGACTTCCACAGCGTTTAACTCATTAAGCATTGCAAGCATCCAAGTAGAACGGAATGATAACCCCTATAAACATTTCCGTACCCGCATTAGCCAGTTGCGACCATGAATGAGGCGGAAGATCAGCCGCTCGCGGATACCAACGCCGCTTATTGTCCACTGGTATCTGGACTCCAATGAATGGAACTTAAGATTTTCAGCGCCATTTTTCGCACCCGCGGATTGGAGGCAATGGCCAACGCATCAAGTTTATCGCCGCCGCCGAGGTGCGAAATGATAAGTTCGGCAAATGGACTCCCGGAATTGGTGTAACCGCTCCATTCATGTACCTCCAAGCCATGGAGAATGAATGTCCGTCGGCCGGTAATGTTAAAATTAAGATTATGTTTACAATTCCGGCCCACTTTGGCCGCCACCGTCAATATACAGAACGGCTTTTGATTGGGCGTTGGTCGGTGATTATAAAGCAGATACTGGCGATAGGTGGCGGTTGATTTTTTGAGGCTCGTAACGGTGTACGGCACGGTGAAGCTGTAGGTGCCGGTAATGACGGCTGGTGCAAGTTGTCCAGGCATGACCGAACCATAGGAAATGCCGGATTCTCGCGCTGGTGCGGCGATTTCAGGAACAGAAATAACGTGCTCCGATAACTCCGCTCGGTAGCTGTTCTGCGGGTGCGCCAAAGGATTGTATCCGGCACAACCCGCCAGAAGTATCGTAGCTATAGTTGTCGCACCAATTGCCGTATTCCGAAGCCAACTCATATACATCACCCCAATTAACCGATTATTGATCTTACGACAAGTCCGCTGGGTTGCAAGTTGCTAACCGCCGCCAAACGCGGTGTCCAGAACTTTTGGCACTGTGAAAAACGCCCCAGCCTTGCCGGGGGCATTGGCCAGCACCTGTTCAACCGTCAGCGAGGGACGTACTTCATCTTCACGCAGCACGGAATGCAGCGGCAAAGGATGAGCCATTGGCTCCAACCCCACCACATTGGCTTCTTGCAACTGCGCTACGTAATCCAGAATTGAAGAAATCTGTTTGCTTAGCCGGGGCACATCACGGTCGGCCAACTTCAAGCGGGCCAGTTGCGCCACGTGGCGAACTTGCGTTTCATTAAGCGTATCGGCCATAGTTACACCATCTCAAAGAAATACGGGGACCTCTTAGTGCTCTGTCACGCCTACAATAGCTTAATTTGTAGGCATGACAGAGCACAAGACTTAGTATTATATGGACAATATTTATTTTATGGGGCGTTTCAACCTTTTGTTGTGTCACCAAGCCGCTTCTTGACCACACCAGTAAAGCCGGAAAACACATCAGGCGGCTGCGACCACAGCGGGCTTGCGATACACAAACCGCCGAGCCACGCGTTTGGCAACCAAGCCACTTTTCAAAGCCTTGGCTGACGCCCAGACACGGGCCGGCTTACCGTCAACGACCACGCGAACTTTTTGCAGATTTGGCTTGAATTTACGAGCTGACCGACCTGTAATTTTAATACCTACGCCACCAAGATACTTGGCTTTACCGCGATAGGTACACTGCCGACCAATACGTGTCTTGCGACCAGTGTAATGACAAACATGAGGCATGGTAAAAAACTCCAATTCCAATTCATTCTAGATTTATTAGTATACAAAACTAGCACAAAATTACAACTTAATCCCACCACGCTATCTGACCAGCCCGCGACGGCCAGTCAGATAGCATGGTAGGATTAACTGACATGGTTGCCATGGTTAAGTATCTGACCGAGTAACCAGCAAGAAAATGCGTAAATCGTTTGATTGCAAGGATTTACATGTTTCGGCCTTGCAATTCGTCATCCGTATTTCTCCGCTACCTGCGACTCTTACCGGCGATTACTCGGGCTGACTCCCGTTTTTCTACTTGAAACCTTTGGGGCCGCCGGAGTGAAAATATTTTTTCTCAATAGCCGCGGTCAGGTCGATGCTGTGGATATTGGCTAAGGTGCATAACCAGGCGACCACATCGGCAAATTCTTCCTCCTGATTGGCCCGATCCTGCCCCTGTAGGGCGGTGGCAAGTTCGCCAATTTCTTCAATCAACCACATAAATGTCGGAGCCGAGCCGCGTTGCCTATCGCGTGCGACGTATTTATCACGAATGTGTTCTTGAAATTGCGCAATGGTTAAACTCTGTGGCATTTGGAACCTTTCATTATCAGCCATCCTGCACCACGACGGTGTGAGCTAGAATATCACCAATACGCTGGCGGTCCGGAGAAACAAACATGAAAACCAGAACCACAATGGCGATCATTTCGGGAATACGGAATATATTACGAGCCAGCAGCGCGACCAACCGCGGCCTTTGACCGGTCATATCCACAACCACCAACCCCACAATCCATTTGCCAATGGATCGGGCAAAAATCAGTTCGGCAACCGTGACATGCAATTCATAAAGACCCAACAGCCACAAAAACTGCGGAGCCCGCAGCAGATTCTGCGGATTAAACACTAGATCCAGCGAAGCCGCCGCCATCTTTACCCAGTCTTGGCGGGAGTAAAGATGGAATACCAGCATGATTACCAGAGCCGCAATGGCCAAATCAATGCCGGCCGCGGAGAATCGACGGTACAGCCGCGCCACGCGCAGTTTTGGCGCCACTTGTAACACCGCGAACGGTTCCTTGCGCCGCCAGACCGAAAAT
Organism: Phycisphaerae bacterium; assembly: GCA_049977145.1. Lineage (GTDB taxonomy): Bacteria > Planctomycetota > Phycisphaerae > WQYP01 > WQYP01 > JAMDCX01. Next base: position 17,634 of record JBMFGW010000045.1, on the reverse strand, counting down.
GCCAACAGTACTATCAGCGCGGCTAAAATCAGGCGTTCATAACCACCGGAAACCGTGTTGGTTTTGGACAGAGGAATAACGCCTTCCGGGCCTTGTAGCAACTGACCGCTTTGATTGAATGTGTACTGCGTAAGTTTGCCGCCTGGCTGCCGCAATAAAATAGCAAAACAGTCGCCATCACGGCCCATCGCCACATCACTAAAACCGCTGCTCACAATTGTCGATAACAAGGGCTTTGACCAGCGGGTGAACTGTACACGATCTTTCCCACGAATTCCAATGCGCAAGCCCCCAATATCAATGCGCTGCGCATGTCCCAATGTGATCCATGCCAACACGCCATGCCGACTCAATGATGCACCCAACAATACCTTGGCGGGATGCGGTAACGAAATATTTGGTAGCGGCGACCACTTCGGATGTGCGTCCCGCAAATCCATACTCTGACAAAAGAGAATAGACCCGTCGGCGAGACGAAACACCACCAGCCGCTGGTCAATGGCCAGCATCACGGTCCGCCCCACCACCAGCGAATTAAAGCCGGTGTCTGGAAGTTTCGGCGGCGGCAGTACGGACCAATCGTTATCGCGAAATTGCAGCAAATGCCAATCCGGTGAAGGCCACTGCACCGGCGACCGGGCGGGAACTTTGACGGCGCTAATCCTAACCGTTGCAATTTTGGCGTTGGTGAATTTCAGGATATTTCGGGATGATGCCGCAGTTGTTTTCATCGCCGGTTTTGGCGGAAGTGCTGGTATTGCTTTACCGGAACTTGGGGGTTTAGCAGCTGTCTGCGGCGCAATAGGCAAAATTGGCGCCGGCGAAGTGTTTCCCATCATTTTAGATTCCAGCACCGTGAGTCGGCTTAATATCCGCTGCGCAGGGGAAAACATCTTTGCAGGCCTGGTTCTTGCCACACCATAAACCAGCAGATAGATATTTCCGTCGCCACCCGCGGCGGCAACGGGTGAAAACTTTCCACCCGCCGTCGGAAGACGTAAGGATTCCTTCCGACTGAAGCAGACGCCATCCCCATTGTGAAAAAATAGGTAAACACCCTGTTTCATTGCACCGGCGAGGGGATTATTCGCGGCAAAGGCACATACGGGATAACCGGTAAAAGTGCCGGTCGATACCGGCTTCCACAAGTCGGCATTTCCATGGCGCGCGTTGATGGTGTGGGATAACAATAAGAATTGCGGTCCAGCACCCGGTTTCAGCGGTTTGACCGGGATCATCATCCACAAATGCGTGCGCGCACCCGCCGCTAACAATCGTGGCAACGCCATTGTCGGGTTAAAAACACTAGCTGGTAAAGTCCTTTGCGGCGCTACCGCGCTAACCACCGTGTTTTTTGCGGCCGCGCTGGCGTGCTGTTCCCGACCACTACATACCAGCAGCATGAGCAAGGAGATAAACCAGGCTATACCACGACTATTTCGCCAAATTTTCATCACCGCATTCTATGATACCGCAGCAACTTCCGCGACTGCTCCACCATGGGCCGGTCGTAACGTATCCACCGGCATACGCCGCATGGGAGATTGCTTTTCTGGACGCAGTGTCTGGAATTCCATTAGTTAGTGTGTTCCACGATTTCTGCAGCGGAATTGATTTGCTTTGTTGGAGTATGGGGGCATACTTGATTCACAGCTAAAGGCGCGGTGCGTCTGACCGGCCAAAAGGCCCTGAACGGTGACGCTGATTTTTCGGGTTCGCCGCATCATTCCGACTGGCACCACGTTTAATTATCAGGTGGCACGGCCTTGCATCAGCGGGCGGTCGCGTCCACAATCTGGTAATGTGCAGCGCAGGGTATTTCCCTGACAAGGTCCGGAGAGGTAATGTCGGAAGACGCAGTTCACAGTATCCCCGCGGATACGCCGCTATTGCAGGAATTCCCCCCCCTGCTGCGTAACCGTAATTTCTTTTTATTGACGGGCGGATATGTTGTATCCGTCATCGGCGATCGCGTGCATTTTCTGGTAATGCTGGAGCTGCTGTGCTACGTGGTGCTCAAACGCCATGTGGAATCCGCCCAACATGCGGCCCAACTCAATTTGGCCATGTTTTTACCATTTTTGCTGCTGGCTCCATTGGGTGGAGCCATTTCCGATTGGCTGCCGCGCCGCTGGGTGATGATTTCCTGTGATCTGGTGCGGGCCATTATAGTTGTCATCGCCAGAACGGTCCTGCTGGTGGCCGCGTACCACAGCACCTTACCAACCGGCATGCTGCTGCTGCTGCTGTTTGGCTCGGAAATTATCCTCTCCAGCTTTGGCGAGATTTTTTCTCCGGCCAGAGCCGCCATTGTTCCCAATCTGGTGCATCCGAAGCAACTCTTGCAGGCCAATTCATTTTTATCCGTCGCCGGCACCATTTCCACGCTGGTGGGATTTATTCTCGGCGGATTACTGCTGCGATTTGGATTGGATATTGCCATGTATGTGGATGCGGCCACATATTGCCTCTCGGCTTTTGCGGTATTTTCCATGCGGATGCGGCCCGGCATGGACCGTCCGGAACCGGTGCACGGGGCCAAACGCAATAGTCTACTGAAGGAATTAACAATCGCCTTAGGCTATCTAAAAGTTCATAAGCATCCGATGCAGGCGATCCTGCTGGAATTGGCATTCACTACCGCCAGTGCCGTCATTCTTAACTGTATGCCGGCTATTGTCACTGCCCGATTTGGTCTGTCGAATAGTGACTTTGCGTATTTCCTGGGCGTGGCCGGCATCGGCATGATTGTGGGGGCGGCGCTGGTCAGCAGAGTGCGTAACGGCATTCCCAAGGAAATTGGCATTGGCTGGTCCACCATTGCCATCGGGGCAGGATTGCTTATGGCGGCCTGGGCGGCACACTGGGAAACTTTTCTGGTCTGGCTGACCGTGGCGGCTATGTTCGGGGCCATCATGTTTATCACCACGGATACACTCTTGCAGCGTGTGGTTCCGGATTACATCCGCGGTAGAGCCATGGGCGCACGGGATCTCATTACAACTTTTGGCCTGTTGGTACCCACAGTACCCATAGCATTTTGGCCGCATGTGGATTCCTATATTATGAACATCATCGTGGGCACCGGTGCAGTGATCACCATTTTGGGAATCGGTTTAATGATCATTTATTACCGTGATCAGCCGTTTCCGATTTTCTCCGCCATCGTCCGGCGGCTGGTCGCAATTTATCTGGAATTGTGCCACCACTGGCAACGGGGCAATGCCTGCCGCATTCCTGTGACCGGCCCGGCCATCGTGGCCGCCAATCATTCCAGTGTGTTGGATCCTCTGGCGGTGAGCATCGGCAGTCGCCGCCGCCTGGTGCGTTTTCTCATGGCGCGCGAATATTTTCAGTTGCCATTGTTAAAACCTTTTCTTTCCGCGATGGGCTTTATCCCCATGGGGTATTCCACAGCGAATAGGTTCGGTGCGCAAGCGGCCATTCAGGCGTTGAAAAATGGCGATGTGGTGGGAATATTTCCGGAAGGAGCCATCAGCGTGGATCATGTACTGCGTCCCGGTCAGCATGATGCCGCCATGCTGGCGCTGGCCACCGGGGCACCGGTGATACCGGTATATATTGCCCGTATCAATCGGCATGAAAGTATAAAGATGGATTTATTACGCCCATCACGGATCACTGTGTATTATGGCGCACCGCTGGCCTTTAATGGTCTGGCGGCGCATCATGAAGATCATGCGGCGCTGGAAGTGGCGACCACGCGCATCATGGAAGCCATCGCCATACTTAAAACCCGCGCCGATGTCGCCCGGACGTCTCCGCCGCCGCCCCGGAAGAAGTGAACGACATTAAGGCTAAAATGCACATCGCGGTACGGTGCTGCGCAGATTGGCGAAGCAGTGAATGATTGCCAACATCTACAGGCCGAATCCACCAGCTCTTTGGTAAGACCGCAGGCTGGCCTCAATTGGCTCGATCGTGTAATATAATGTTATTGGTGTTGCCGCAGTTGCAGTTCATACGGAGCGGTGGAATGGTCTTGTTGCGTTCCACCCTATGGTGGTGTCACCACAACGGGAACGATGTGACATGAAAATTCTCCATGTGCTCGCGGATTTCCAGATTGCAAGTGGAGCCGGCGCGGCATCCGCATGCGGCATGGCGGAGGCGGTAGCGGCACGCGATCATGAAGTGTCTATAGTCTGCCTCAAACATGGCGGAGCCGACCTGCAACCAGAGGGCGTTTTGGTGCGAGCTTTCGCTCCGGATCGAGATTCCGGGCTTATGCCCAGCCGCGCCTTGCATATCTACCTGCAACAAAATGTCCAGTATTTTGATATCGTTCATATCCATGGAGTTGGACACTATCCCGGGCGTTACGCCGCCACAGCGGCGCGCCGGGCCAAAATCCCATATATTTTGACACCCCATGGCCAGTTAGAAACCACCAGTCCCGCAACTGGCGGACGGCTGCGTAAAGCCGTAAACTGGTTTCTGCATGATTCTTCCATCGTGCATCATGCCGCCGCCATTCACTATTTGACTATTTCGGAAGCTAAAACTTCTTCCACGTCGGCGAACCGCAAACATATTATTATCGGCAATGGCATTCCCTCCGCTATGTGTGAAAATCTACCCGCGCGCGGCGCTTGGCGAACAGAAATTCAGGCTGCACTTGGCAACCCGGATTGCCCGCTGACATTATTTTTTGGCCGCATTGCGCCGCACCAAGGGTTGGAACGTTTATTGCCGCATTGGTCCGCACTGCTCAAGGAGCATCCGGATCTTTTGCTGGTCATGGCCGGTAGCGGGGAAAAACCACATATTGACGCGCTTAATACCCTCATCGCGGAACATAATTTGCAGGGACACATTATCTGGACCGGTGAATTGACCGGATTGGCAAAGTGGCGAACCCTTGTTGATGCGGACGTTTTTATTCTTCCCGCCTATCAGACGGATTCGTCTTCCACCATCATCGAAGCCATGGCCGCCGGTCTACCGGTGGTGCTGACTCGTGAATGCCAGTTTGATGAAGTGAAAGAACATCAAGCCGGGGTGATAATTGAACACGGTGATATGGCCGCATTTGTGCGCGCGGTATCTGAACTTTTAAGTAACCAGGAAATACGCAAATCTATGCGCCAGAACGCGCAAAATCTGGTACAATCACACTTTACCAGGGAAGTAAGCGCCGAAAAACTGGAACGGCTCTACGAATCGCTGGTGTTACATGCGGATATACCCCTGGACTTGCTGCCGCCCCGGAGTATTCCATAATTCGGATTTTTATGTAAGGAACACAACATGAATAATGGCACGGCGGGATTACAGGAACATCGACCGGAAGATATTCGTAATATCGTTTTGATTGGTCATTCCGGAGCGGGGAAAACCACTCTGGCGGAGGCTATTGCGCATCGTTGCGGCGTCATAACCCGCATGGGTTCTGTGGAAGAAACCAATACTATTTCCGACTTTGAACCCGAAGCCCGTCAGCATAAACATTCCACCAATTCCACAGTCATGTTCGCCAACCATGAAAATCGTGAGATTAATCTCATTGATACGCCAGGGTATCCGGATTTCATCGGGCAGGCGCTGGCCGCCATGCCAGCGGTGGAAACGGCGGTCCTCGTCGTCAATGCGCAGCGGGGCGTGGAGTACAATACCCGACGCTTATATCACGCGGCCGGAGAAATGGGATTGGCGCGGATGATTGTGGTTAATAAAATTGATGCCGCTGCGGATCTGCCAGGCATCCTGGCCCAACTCAATGCGACGTTCGGAACACAAGTACATTGTATTAACCTGCCAAGCAATGGCGGACGCGATGTGGTCGACTGCTTTGATCGGGAAGCGGGGAATGCAGATTTCAGCGATGTGAAAGCCGTCCATCAGGAAATGATCGAAGCCGTCATCGAAATGGATGACACCCGGCTGGAACAGTATCTGGGCGGTCAGGCCATTAATCCGGCCGAACTGCGATCCTGCTTTATCAAGGCGATGAATGAGGGGCATGTTGTGCCGATACTTTTTACGTCCGCCAAGCAGGAAATCGGCATTGACGATCTTCTGCATATTCTGGCGGAAGAAGTGCCATCGCCCGTATCCGGCCGATTCAAGAAGTTGCAGCGTCCCAATGCGGAGCATCCGGAAAGCACCGACACCCTGGAAATAAAACCTGATGCCGAAGCCCCTTTTTTAGCCCATGTATTTAAGGTCACGACCGATCCGTATGTTGGAAAGCTATGCATGATGCGGATTCTACAGGGAAAATTGGACGCCAATACCGCTTTTGTATATGGAGAAGACAAGAAAACGCATCGTGCCGGCCATGTCTTAAAACTTGAAGGACGCGACCATCCCGAAGCACCGGTGGCTTATGCCGGAGATATCATCGCCGTTGCCAAACTTGATGATTTGCATGTTAACCAGATCGTGCATGCACCGACGGCTTTAAATAATCTGCGGGCCATTTTACCGCAATATCCGGCACCCATGTTTTCCATGGCGGTAACGCCAAAAACCCGCGGTGATGACGCCAAAATTTCCTCCGCGTTGGCCAAACTGACGGAAGAAGACCCGACTTTTCGTACTTCCCATGACCCGCAGACCCACGAACTGATTATCCACGGATTAGGAGATCTGCACCTACGAGTGATCCTGGAAAAAATGCGGAACCGCTTCAATCTTGAAGTCAGCTCCGCCCCCCCGCGCATTGCCTATCGGGAGACCATTACCGCGCCCGCGGAGGGCCATTACCGGCATAAAAAGCAGTCCGGCGGCGCGGGACAATTTGGAGAAGTTTACCTCCGCATTGAACCGCTAGAACGCGGAAAAGGCTTCGAGTTTGTCAATGAAGTATTCGGAGGGGCCATTCCAGGACCGTTTATCGCCTCCGCAGAAAAAGGGATTCGTGATGCCCTTGAACATGGTCCCATTGGCGGGTATCCAGTACAGGATGTACGGGTGATTATTTATGACGGCAAAACCCACCCGGTGGATTCCAAAGACATCGCCTTTCGCATTGCCGGTAAATATGCGTTTCTCGGCGCCATGCAAAAAGCCCGCCCCATGCTGTTGGAACCCATGGTAGCACTGGAAGTAGTCGTACCGGAAACGCACCTTGGCAGCGCCACCGGCGATCTTAATGGCCGCCGTGGGCGAGTTAATTCTACAGATTTTTTACCGGGGGGTATGGCCGCGATACGCGCTGCGGCCCCGCTGGCGGAATTGGGACAGTATGACAATCAATTACGCAGCGCCACGAGCGGCCAAGGCAGTTTCGCCATGGAGTTTTCACACTATGAAACCGTTCCGCCTATGATTCAAGCGAAGATCGCAGCACAGTACAAGCCGCCCGTGGAAGAATAACAACGCAGTCACCACAGGCCGTCGCGACGCCACGCTGTCTGATTGCAAGTTACGTCTCGTCAGACATAAATCACGCCTTGGGAATCGTGCATACCCGCCGCGTCTTTTCCTGTTTGATTAATTCCAATAACTTTGGAAGATGCTGCCGCATGGTTTTGGCGGTCGGAGAATCAGGGTATGCCTCGATCACCCGTTCGGCAATCGCGAAGGCTTCTTCATGCCGCTGTCGCTTGACTAAGTCCGCGTACTGGGCTTCGAGTTCATGGCGCGTCTGGATTTCCGCATTCTGTCGTAATGTGGAGAGATTCCCACGCACTTTTTCCGCCAGTTTATCCTCGGGATAGCGCTCCAATATTTGCTGGGCCAAGCTGCACGCCCGAACCCACTGGCGATGATCCACCGCTTCTTTATAATCGTCCAGCAATGATTGCAGACCCTCGCGATCCCACGCCTCGCGTTCGTGCCGTATTCGATTTACCAATTCCTGCACGGAACCGTCATCGGCATACTGTGATTCCAACGCATTAACAATCAGTTCCGCCTGATCCCAGGCATTGATGGCCATAAGTTGTTGCAATCGCCCCCTGGCGGAGTTCAATTGCCGCTGTATTGCTTCATTTCGTTTATTTGTCAGCTCCGCCAGCAGCGTATCGGCCAGTGGATCGCCAGGCACCGTTTCCCGAACTTTCGCAATCAGTCCCGCCGCGGTTTTCCATTGCTCGGTATTCATGGCCTGATACACCGCATCAGCCATGGCGGTTTTTCGTTTTTCCAATAACCCGGCCGCCCACTGGCGACGCTGCGGTTCGGTCAGAAGTGCGGCATCGCGTAACTGTAAGAGCAGTTCCTGAATTTCCGAAAGTACATCTGCGGATAACACCGGCATAACCGGAGTGGGAGCCGCGGGGACAGCTTTGGCCCTTTCAACGTCGCGCTGCTGCGCGGCGTCGGCAGCGGTGGAAATGGCCGGTTCAGCAGCATCACGCAGGTGTTGCAGTTGCCGCTCCAAGTTGCCAACAATCAATAGATTATGATCTAGACTGCGAGCTATAAAACGCGTTAATTTAATGTCAAGAAGCTGCCCGCGAATAAGTGCAGCCAAAGCAAAATAAAGCAACGCTATGACCAGCGCGGCTCCGACAATGATCAGCGGTAGAACCACGGCCTGCAGCAACGGTGTCGGCACCGCAGCGCGCCGCGCCATGGCAAACAGTACCATGGCCGTGACCATCGCCGCACTGAGAATCAACCATGCCACCACGAGCAATAGCCCACGTATCAATGTCATTCCGGACGTTGAGGCCGGGGGCGGATGCGAGACTTCACTGCTGATGCGGGGCGTTGATACAATAGGTATCTGATCACTCATAGGAAACCTCAAGAGCGACTACTTAGAAGCTGATGGCCGCGCCCGCCATCACGGTTTGCGCAAATTGCTTCTTATCACCGATTTGAGACTCATAATTCGCAAATAGTGTAACTCCATGCCCCAGATTGCCATCAGCTCCCAGTCCCATTAACGCGGAATCGCGGGACGGGGAACCGGTATTGAATACAAATGATCCGCCACCCAGCCCGTTGATGCTCGAAGTAATGACCCGTCCTGAATTCAAATATTCATGCTGCCAATAAGAGTTAAGGCTAACACTTAAAACGGGACGTGTCAGGGTGGTGTTGTCTCTGAAATAACGGGTTGCAAGCACCGTATACTGCCCCTGTAAACCCACCAGTGAGCGCAAAGAATCCACCGCTTGCTTGGATACCGTCATATCCAAAGGACTTCCGGTTTCGGTAAAGCCTGAAATATCCGCATGGGTATAGCCCACACCAGCCGCTGGCCCGATTTGCAGATGGGTAGCCACCGGGAATAAATACCCACCCAACATCGCCGCATCATATTGATTGCAAGTTGGTTCGCCCGTCGCAGTGGCCGCAGTACCTGGAATTCCAATATTCCGATCGATTTTATAATCGTTATACGTATAGGAAACCATCGCATCCACAAAGATGTGATGTTGCTGGTACCCCGCAAAAAGCCCCGGCGCGTAGCTCTCAGTGGTTTGACGCGAGCCGGCGGAATCCAACGTCATACCGGTATACATCCAGTTAAACATCGCTCCTACCAGCAGATGCGGCGTAAGCGTGTAGTCCACCCCAGTCAATACCCCGCCGCTTTCCAAATGCTGCCCCGATTGCGCCGCGTTGGTTTGTGGCAGCCGATCCAAAACCAGTTCCCCCGCCGCGAACCCTGACCATTTCCCCGCCGTCGCGTTTTGGTCCGAAGCTGTTGCGCCATTCATGGCGTCCAGATAACGCACGGAGTCGCCAGCCATCTGACCGGTAAAATTCATGGCTGATTCCAGCGACTGCGCAAAGGGATCCGGCTGGCTGGTCCGCAACAGTGATAATCCACCCAAATTAAATCCAGGATTGGTGAAACTGTTGGAAATTTCGGAATACACCTGCTGGCTCGTGAAGGTACTGTTTTGTATGGCGGCATTAGCCAGACCACTGTATACCGCCGGGGTCATTTCATTTAATACCTGCGCAACTTGCGCGGCGGAAAGAGAACTCATCGCCACAAGCACACTTTTCGCGCCCGCTGAAATAGTGCTGTCGGGTGTGAAATTACTATCCAGATATTGTCCGACCGCTTTCGCATTGAAATTTGTGGCATCCGCGGCGAACAGCGTTTGAACGGTAACCACTTCCCCCGTAGGTGTAGCTTTTTCATAAAAATCCGCAGGCGAGGCCGAAGGTAATTCCGCCGCGGTAATCTTGCTGAATCCTGTTCCGTAGGTTACGCCGCCGGTTTCCAACGGCGTAGCTCCGGCAGCAGTGGGAGATAAGCCTCCGGATGCGGTAACACCGGTGGGTGTGGCACCGGTGGTAACAAGCGTAAATGTGTCAAAATCATGGAATTGGCCATAATTCGTTAAATTGGTGGAATTCACCACTAAAATATGCGCCGTACCGTTGAGACTGGCCACTGCGGTCCCCGCCACTGCCACCGAATCGATTGTAATGCCCGGCGGTGGCGATGAAAACGCCACCACATTTAACGTGGAATTGGCATCCTGACTATAATCGGCCACATTGATTGTCTCCGGTACCGCCGCGGTAAGGCCGGTGGTGAAAGCGTCATTATACGTGGATGTTTCCAACGTGGTGGCCGCGGTGGATAGCGAGCTGGTATTGGTCAGAGCCACCGCCCCACCGCCAAATGCGTCGGCACTTCCGGCGACTACTATAACACCCGATTCCGCCCCGGAAGTGGTGATATTAGTGTTGTTCAGGTATGTGTCAGCACCATTAAGTATAATCGTGCCCACAGCTGAGGTGGAGGATGACGTCAGCGTCAGCGGCCCCGCCGTGCCCGTGCCGCTGATGACTCCGGAAAAGGTGTCGCTTACGCCATCAGCATCCATCGTACCGCCGGCAGCACCAACCTGAATACTCCTCGCATCTGTGATCCCGGTGGTGGTTTGCAGCGTTCCGCCGGCCAGTGTTATTCCACCCGTGGCAACACCAAGATTGGTATCCGCCGCAATACTCAATGTACCCGCGGTAAGCGTAGTACCGCCGGTATAGGTATTCGTCCCTGACAACGTTAAGGTACCAGATGGCGCATTGATAACCAATGTTACATTATTCAGCAGATCACCGGAAACGGTGCTGGCAACCGCAGCTGCGGCACCGCTTCCGAACGTAAGCGTTATGCCTCCGGCTGTGCCACCATCAATATTGCCGGCAATGGTTGAACCGGTCGGTATAGCCATGGTGGCCGGATCGACAGTCATGTTGGAAGCGGTGGCACTGGTATTGGTGATGACGGTTCCGGTGGCCGTGATGGTCAACTGCCCCACGGAGAAAGTTCCCCCATCCAGATCCGCCGGAAGTCTCGTCGTAGTACTAATATTGGCATCATAAACAGCCCCGGATGGTGTACCATTATTGGGAACTCCAGTGGACCAATTGGCCGCATCATTCCAGAAGCTGTCGGCAGTGCTGCCGCCGGACCAGCTCGTCGATGTATCCGCCACCGCGCAATGATTATACGAATAGCCGGCGGCCATGATGACGGCCGCCATAAGAAACATCCGGGCGGACTTTTGTCCCGAGATTCTACTTTGGGGCCGTTTTTCCCCACCACCGAGAGTTTGCGGCTGGCACAGAGAGCGTTGCGGTTGCATAAACACCTCCACAAAATGACTTCACCAAGCTTCCGGAAAAGAGATTTTCGGCCACGGACTCTTTTCAATAATACGGCTTATAACACCCCATTAGGCTGTCCGTCAATGGCAAACCATCCGAAGGCACACAACAGGGTGCGTGACGCATTACGCGGTTCACCATGCCTTTTTCATAGCCACGGCCATGGTGGCGGATGCAGATTGGCTTTGCACCGCCATTTATGCCGCCCGATTTTGCACAGGAAAGACTACCCCGCAAAAAGTGTCCCCCCTACCCGATGCAAGCTGGGGTTACACCCGGTTGGTCGGAATTGAAACAAAATACAAGATCATGACACCTGCTCACATTTCCTCCAGCAGTTCGAGGCCCAGTAAATCACGCCAGCCGATATTCAGCACCACCCCTGCAAGCTCGCACAACGCCAGACGACTTTGCCGAATTTCGGGCGTGGCGGCCTTGAGTACCGGGCAGTTCTCATAAAACGAGGAAAACGCACCACACAATTCATACATATATGTGCATAAATAGTGCGGTTTAAGATCGTGCAGCACCGCCGCCACCACATCATTGAATTGCAGAATACGCCGGCCTAAATCCTGCTCCCGTGGCGTTTGTAAACTGATTTCCACCGTCGGCGGCAACGGCGCACCGGCCTTGCGGAAAATACTGCGTATCCGCGCAAATGTATACTGCAGATAAGGGCCGGTATTGCCCTCCAGCGCCAGCATCCGGTCCCATGCAAACTGATAATCGGTCGTGCGATCCTGTCGCAGATCGGCGTATTTCACCGCACTGATACCCACGGCCCGCGCGACCATCTTACGGGTGGCGGCGGGCAAATCAGGATTTTTTTCCATTACCACCTTTTCCGCGCGCTGCACCGCCTCCGCTAATAACTCCCGCAACTTCACCGATTCACCGGAACGTGTTTTAAATGGCTTCCCATCTTCTCCCAGAACCGAACCAAACACAGCATGATGCAATTCCACAGGCCGTTGCGTTACCGGGTTGATATCCCAATGCGCGGCGCGAACGGTATCGAAAACCATGGCGAAATGCTGCGCCTGCCGGGCATCGGTGGTGTAAATAATGCGGTCCGCATGCCAGTTATAATCCAAGGGAGCGGTTTCTTCAGGAGTGGTTTTATCTTCAATAATTCGGAAATACAGCGCCGCCAGATCAGTGGTGGCGTAAAGATACGCGCCATCACCTTTGCGGATAATCAAGGGCAGCGGTTTTTTATCCTTGTCCACGTATCCGGGCAGAAAAACGCACAGCGCCCCCTCCGAGCGCGTTACGAACGCCTTGGTGACAATTTCAACTTCAGTGGCTTCCTCGACGCGCAACACCGCTTCATTGCCCCGCATTATCTGCTGGATTTCCGCAGATTCCGCCACGGTCAGCGTGCTACTATCGATCCGGCCTTTCCGGTGTGGATCAAAAACCTCCAATAATCCCACTTTCGGTCCCTCACCGCCAAAGGCCAAGGCTTCGGACAAGCGGCGCACCACTTCCGGCAAGCGGCGCGCGTAAAAACTTTCTCCACGTTCGTCCAGGTCTGAAAGCGCGATGTTCAAAAGTTCAAAAATCTCCCGACAATGCCGCCGACTTTCTTCGCGTATCCAACGCCACAACCGCAGCGCCTCCGGATCGCCGTTTTGTAGCGCCACCACCGCTTGGCGGGCTTCCGTGGCAAATTGCGGATCACTTTTATACCGCTCCGCCGCTTGCTTATAGTAAGAATCCAGATCTGAAATCTGCGGCAGTTCTCCGGTGTCAAGTTTCAAATCCCTGGCCTGACGAATCAACATGCCAAACTGCGTGCCAAAATCCCCGACGTGATTCTGCCGTACCACTTGATGGCCGACAAAAGCCAACATGCGGGCAATTGCATCGCCAAGAATGCTGCTGCGCAAATGCCCAACGTGCATTTCCTTGGCAATATTGGGGCCAGCGTAATCGACCACCACGGTGGCGGGAGCGGCTGCGCGCTCCACGCCGCCACGCGCTTTAGCCTGCGAATCGGCAAACAAGTGGCCAAGTTGTGCCGCCAGCCAAGCCGCACTTATACGCACGTTGATAAAGCCAGGACCCGCGATCTGTGGCAGCTCGCAAATATCTGCAATTTCCAGATGCCGCACAATCTCCGCCGCCAACTCTCGCGGTGAACGCCCCAACTGCTTGGATAATCCCAGCGCGGCATTGCACTGATAGTCGGCAAATTTCGGATCCCCGGGCTTCACCATCGGATCATTTGCAAATTCCGCGCCAAAGGCCAGACCGATGGCATGTGAAAACCTCTCTCGTAAAATACCTTCAATGGACATCAGAATTTACCTTTTTTACCCTTAATCTTTGGTTTCTTCACGCTTTTTGCGGAAACTGCCCGGCTTTTCCCGCCTTGGGGTCGCACGGCGGCCTTTTTTATTGCCCGCAGTTTGCCGATGTTTTGTTTTTGCGCGGCGGTCTTTTTCAACGCGGGCCGGCCAGCGCGCACTTGCACCACTGTTTTTCTCTTGTTCGGTTCAATCAAACGCGCCTTGACTCTGGCGGATTTCTTTCCCATTGAGGGCTTGCTGGTACGGACCGGCGCTGCAGCGGATAAGTGGCCTCTTCGTTTCGCCGCCGCTGTCGTTTTGGGTGCTATCTTGGCGCGGCGTTTTCCCGGCTTTACCAAGGCCCGCTTCTTTGGTATCGGCTTACTTATTTCACGCGCCGGGACTGCGGTAATTTCCACTTCCTGCTCTTCCACCACTTCGCCACTTTCCGTAATTTCCGTGGTGAGCATTTCATTATCCACAAACTCTTCTATTTCCGTGCTGGCGGGAACTTCGGATATGGTCTGCCCCGACTCTGCTGATTCCTGTATTTCCGTCGACATTTCCGCCAACACATCCGGCACTGGCGCTACCGCAGGTTGTTCTGCTGGTGCGGCGGTATCCGACAGTCGCCCTTGCCAAGCTACGCGTGGACAATCACCCCAAAGCATTTCCAGATCGTAAAACTTTCGACTAGCCTCTTCAAAAATATGAGCTACCACATCAATAAAGTCCACTACGATCCATTTTGCGGTTTCATAACCATTAGTGCGCCAAGCCGGAAAATTATGAATTTTACCATGCCGCACCAATTCATCCGCCACAGTCCGCCGCTGCCGGTCCGAAGTACCGGTGACGATGAGAAAGAATTTGGTCACGGGCGATTTTTGCCTTACATCCAGCAGTACCACGTTTTGACACCGCGTCTGATCCGCCAGCCGGGCCAGATCAATAGCCAACTGCAATTCCGGGGCTGGGATTGAGACTTCTGTCATAATGTTTCCTCACACCAAATTCAGACCCTATTGTCCCTGACAGCACCGATGGTGTAAACCATTGAGACTTACATGAACATGCGGCAACTTGTTTAAGCCGGGCGGAACCTTGATATGTTGCGATGAGTTTTCGTCTTTCTGGACGCATTTATGCCGCCGGATTCACGCCCCCGACCTCAAAACTTACCACGCCCGCACAATTGGGCTGCCCGCCGTGCGGAGGACATCTATGGAAACTGGAAACTCCGGACGGCGTATCCAACAGCGCGACCGCCTCTAAACCAGGATTTGACCTGTAGTACCAATCATTTTAGACTGATATTTTATGGTATTTTCACATAAGAAACGTAAAATCTCGACCACCAACAACCGCTTGCCTATATTGATTCCGGAGGCCGAGTTACCACGTGAAAACTCCTTGGCCATCGCCCGGGTGTATTCGCTGATGACCAAGCAGTTGCATCGCAGCTTACGCGAAATTCATCTCACCATTTCCCAGTTTGAAGTACTGATGATATTGCGTGTCAAAGAAGGCCTGTCGCAGCGGGAACTTGCCGAATGCCTGCTGGTGACCAAGGGTAATGTATGCACTGTGCTGGGGCGGATGGAGAAAAATAAGTGGCTTATCAGGCGTCCGGATTCCCAGGATGGGCGAGCGCATTGCCTGTATTTAATGCCGGAAGGCCGACGGATGGTTGCGAAAGCCGCTACGTTGGCGGCCATACAAGAACGGCTGCTGATGGACGGTTTATCCATCGCGGAACAACGGTCTTTGCATGGACTTTTGGACCGTCTGGAGAAGTCGCCGGGAGCGCTGTGACGAATCACTTTTTCTTCGCACTGTACGGTCGTTCGGCCAGCCTGTTTTATCCACCCGAATGACAGAGTAATAGACGCGGGGATGTTTTTCTTGCATTTTTCTCGCACCGCCTGCTTGTTACCCGGCTTATGCTAAGTATATACACGCGGTAATAAGGAACCGGGCCGGAATAACTTCCCCAATGTCGGCTAAGCCTGAATCCCGATGCGTGGAAAGCGCAACGCTATATTTCATATAGTCGCTGGCTTGCCGGTGGTATATTCATCGGAATGGACTATTCGATTATGGCGTACCGTCAAAAAGAGTACTCAAAATATAATCCTTAGCGCGCCGGCGCATACGATAATAATGGCTCCGCATATCAGGCAGGCGGTGTACCATTTTGAGGCCTGTGCGCGAAAGGATGCGAACATGGCCGCCCGCCCGGCCAGAACTGAAAGCAGAAAAAACAAGGCCAGCGCCGCCAGCAGCTTAACCGTCAGGATGATCTGATACAGCGGCGGTTCGGTGGACACTTGGATTACCTCCAGCAACCAGTAAACGCCGGAAATAATCTGCAGGAGAATCACCACGCCCAGAAATAGACGCCATGGTTTGTTAATTCGTTGGAGAATGGCGTCGCGTCGTGCGGGTTCCTCCTTGGACAAAGCGGGGAGTAGAAATAACCGAATAAAGAAAGGCGAGCCAACGAGCACAATCGCCCCGCTGATATGCAGCCATCGCATGAACAGGGTAACAATAAAAAGCTGGCCGCTCATCATACTGGCAACAATGGGCATTGCTTCTGATTCCCAGGAACACCAAAACCACCCTGGCACAATAGCGAATTTGCCATCCGCCCGCAAACGCCACGTGGGCGATTGGACATCATAATAGTAGGTCGCCAGCTTCTCCATGATATCTTAGTACCCCAGCGCGACTTGCCAACCGCCCGTTGCGCCTGACGCGGAAAATCAGGATTCCGGGAGAGCATGTTTGCTCCTTAAAGGCCAAAGTCACGCTGTCGTGCTGGATATATCCGTCGGACTTTTGTATGATCTTAGTGTTATGTTTGGGCGATTAGCTCAGTTGGTTAGAGCGCATGCATGACACGCATGAGGTCACAGGTTCGAATCCTGTATCGCCCATATCTTAATATGTACATTCGTGCATATTTCAGCAACGCCAAGCAAATTGCGGGTTATCGCATCATCGGCATTATCGCCTTGCGGGCCGTTTCCGCCCCATACTGCGCCGCATTATGCGCCGCCTGTCCACTGGCCTTATCCGGTTGTCCACTGCCCGCTTAAAGTCTGCGTTCAAGTCAATGGATGTGGCGTAATGCCGGGCCGCAATAGCCGGCGAATTGCCGATCCAGCGGCATACCGTGGCCAAGTCATATTCCCGCATCAGTTCGCTTTCCCTGCTGGCACGCATGTTGTGAAACGGCTTAGGCCAAAGGGTGACGCCTGCCTTGGCGGCAATACGTTCAAATTGTGTGCGTAAGTTCTGCATTGTGTCCCGATACCGTGTAATAACGTATTCGCTTCCATCTTCCGCCTGCTCAAAGGATTCCAGCAGAACGCAAGGGCTATCGGGGACAACTCCGCCAGATCACCATCACCGAACTGGGTCATGAAGATCCCACCGTGCTGCTGACCAATCAGCTTGGCCCAAGCTGCCCCACGCTGGTGACCCGCTACGCCCACCGCATGCTCATCGAGAACGGCATCTCAGAGGCCGTGCAATTCTTCCACCTCGACGCCCTTTCCTCAATGGTCGGACTCAAAGTGGATTTCGATTTACAGATCACCCTCATGGCCAGTTCCCTCTATCGTCTGCTGGCCGACCAGATCGGACGCGAGTATGAGCGGGCACAAGCTAAAAAAATCTTCCGCAATTTGCTGGATGTGTCCGCGACCGTCAGCATTGACCAGCGACGGGTCGTCGTGACACTCGACAAGCACGCCCACAATCCTTTCCTGGT
>JBMFGW010000044.1:0-29003 GCA_049977145.1 Phycisphaerae bacterium | reverse complement strand
GAAGGATTCTCCCACGCAGCGGTTCCATGCGTTGTATGACAAGGTGTACCGGAAAGACGTACTGGCCCATGCCTATGCCCGATGCCGAGCCAATAAGGGCGCAGCGGGTGTGGACAACCAGACGTTCGAGGACATTGAGGAATATGGGCTGGAGCAGTGGCTGGAAGAACTGACGCAAGAACTCAAGAACCAGACGTACAAGCCACAGGCGGTCCGGCGGGTCTATATACCCAAACCGGACGGCAAGCAGCGTCCCCTGGGAATCCCAACGATACGGGACCGGGTGGTACAGATGTCGGCGGTACTGGTGCTGGGCCCCATCTTTGAAGCGGACTTACCACCGGAACAATACGCCTATCGGGAAAATCGCAGTGCCTTGGACGCGGTAGAAGCGGTCCATAAGCTGCTTATCCAAGGGTATCGCGAGGTGGTGGATGCGGATTTGAGCGGGTACTTTGATTCAGTTCCACATGCGGAACTGATGAAATCGGTGGCCCGTCGTGTGGTGGACGGGGCGATGCTGCATTTAATCAAGATGTGGCTGGAAGCCCCGGTTGAAGAAACCGATGAAGCAGGCAAGAAACACCGCAGCACCCGAAACCGGGATGAAGGTCGTGGCACGCCGCAAGGCTCCCCGATCAGCCCGTTACTGTCGAACCTCTACATGCGGCGGTTTGTGGTGGGCTGGCGCAAGCTGGGCCATCAGGCACGTCTGGAGGCTCATATCGTCAATTACGCTGATGACTTTGTGATCTGCTGTCGCGGGAATGCCGAAGCGGCAATGCAAGCGATGCGGGGCATGATGGAGAAGCTGAAATTGACGGTCAATGAGACCAAAACGCACCAGCGGCGTGTGCCGCGGGAATCGTTTGATTTTCTGGGTTATACATTCGGACAAATGTACTGGAAGAAGAATGGTCGGCCTTATATAGGCAAACAACCATCTGTGAAGCGTGTAGCGCGAATCCGGGAGGCCATCAGTGCGATGACCGACCGTCGGAAAGTACAGCAGGAACCGGAGGAAAAGGCAGCCGAACTCAACCGCGTATTGCGTGGCTGGGCGGGCTACTTTCAACTCGGTGCGGTCAGCAAGGCGTATCGTGCCATAGAAGCCCACACCTGCCACCGGATGCGTCAGTGGTTGCGGTCAAAATACAAGCAAAGACAGATCAGTTACAAGTCGCATTCGGATGCGTACCTGCATACGCACCTGGGACTGTTGAACATGACGAGTCTGCCCGCAGTGATCCGTGTGCGAAAGCAGAAGGAATACCACCTTACTCCGAGAGCCGGATGCGAGAAATTCGCCCGTCCGGTTCGATGAGCGGGAAGTGGAAACGCAGCATGGCTGGGACATTGAGGCACCGGCAACCGAAAGGGTCGGCAAACCGCTATGCCCAACCTAAACCAGCGCGCCACTTTTCGACTCTACGCGGGTACGGGAAGATTTTTTTAAGGAAACGCTCTTATGAAGGCAATGGTTCTATCCGCCAATGGTGGACCGGAAGTTTTGGCATTACAGGATTGTCCGAAGCCGGAAATTAAACCCGATGAGATTCTCGTCAAGGTTCAGGCGGTGGCGGTGAACCCCATTGATTGCAAAATCCGAAAGACCGGCGCCTTTGGTTACGGGGCGGGTAGTATTCTGGGATTTGATGTCAGCGGCACGGTGGAGCAGGTCGGAACACTGGTAACCAATCTGCAACCGGGCGATGCGGTTTTTTATAGTCCTGATTTTTCCGGCCCGGGCGCCAATGCCCAATACCATGCGGTGCGGGCCGACATCGTGGTAAAAAAGCCCGAACATCTGGGCTACATTGAAGCGGCCGCGGTGCCGCTGGCCGGACTGACGGCCTGGGCCAGCGTGCTGGAACAAGGGGATTTACGGCTGGGACAGACGGTGCTGATTATCGGTGCGGCGGGCGGGGTTGGCACGCTGGCGGTGCAACTGGCCCATGCGGCGGGCGCCTATGTGTTTGCGGTTTGCTCAGCCGCGAATGCGGGATTGGTGCGGGCGCTGGGAGCGGACCGCGTCATTGACCGGGGAAGCGAAGATTTTGCCACGGTGCTGCACAATGAAGCCGGGGCAATTGATCTGCTGTTTGACTGCGTTGGCGGTGACTATGTGCAGCGCGCCATGCCCAACATCAAACCCATGGGCCGCATTGTTACCATCGTCGATCCCAAGGGAGATCTGGCGGTGGGGTATCGGCATAATGTTGCGGTGCATTATGTGAGCCTGGCGTTTAATTCCATCCGTCGGCGTAGCGATGGAATGGCGATGCTGACGACTTTACTGGAACGTGAAATACTTAAGCCGGTGGTTTACAAGGTCATGCCGCTGGAACAACTCGCCGCGGCCCACCGTGCACTGGAATCCGGGGGCGGCTTCGGCAAAATTGTTCTGACCGTTTCGCACTGAAAGTCACCGTTCGCCGGCGGGCTATTTTCCGGGTTCTTTTTTATAAGGCCACGGCGGTAACGGAGGCCGACAAGCCGACAGGCGCTCTGGCCGGTAGTCTTGATGATCGGCTCCGCGACGCTTGCATCGACGTGGTAATGGTGGGATACTAATTAAATACCGCCGCCGGGCTTGGGAGCCGTCGGTTTGCAGGCGGAGTTGTGTAGATAATTAGAAGGTATTCTAAGGAGCACTAAGTGGCACATTCTCTTTCGGCCCAAAAACGCGTTCGTCAGAACGCTAAACTACGATTGCGTAACCGCGATCGGAAGAAAATTGTTCGTGTGGAAATCAAGAAAGTCACCGCCGCCTTGGCGAAGAAAGATGTGGCCGAAGCGCAGAGTGCCGTCAAGCAAGCCATTAAAATTCTGGATCGCATGGCCACAAAAAAAACATTGCATCGCAATACCGTCTCCCGCCGCAAAAGCCGGATGATGCGTCAGTTCAACAAACTTAAAGCCGGAGCATGATAGATAATCTGCCAGCGCGGTTTGTAGCACTGGCTGCTCCCGGCCCGGAAGAGCGTTACGTATCACGGGCGGGTTTAAAATTAAGTGCGGCGCTGCGGTCATTTGGCCTGGATACAACCGGCTGGATTGCCGCCGATCTGGGCAGTAATGTTGGTGGATTTGTGGACTGCTTGCTGTGCCGTGGCGCGGCGAGGGTATATGCCATCGACACCGGATACGGAGTACTGGCTTGGACTTTGCGCAAGGACCCGCGTGTGGTGGTGATGGAACGGCATAATGCCATGCATGTACACCTGCCGGAACCGGTGGATATGGTCACCATTGACACTGGATGGACGCGCCAAGCTAAAATTCTGCCATCGGCCCGTACCTTGCTCAAGCCCAGCGGTTGCGTGGTCACACTGATCAAACCCCACTATGAATCGGAGGCGGCTGGCAAACAGCGCGGCATTCTTACCGCCGCCCAATCCCACCAGGAACTTGCCCGCGTGATAACCGATATTCAGAACACCGGGTGGTGTATTCAAGGCATCGTAGCAAGCCCGATTCTGGGCCAATCCGGCAATATGGAATTTCTGGCATGGCTTCGCCCCGGCGCGCCGGACCGGCGCCGGTTCGCAACGCCGCCGTTACTGGATGTATAGATATTCCACCCGCGGTTTGACCAGATCATAGAGTAGATGCGGGCTAAGCTGCATGGCCGGTTTATCCGCCACTGATTGGCTGCTGATCAGGTCCAGCAGACTGGCGGGCTTGTGGAACTCAATAACCGTGGGGTTATAAATCCCGGCAAGTTTAGCCGCCGCATGGTAGGCTGCCGATAAATAGCCAATATGATCCACCAAGCCCAGTTGAAGGGCTGCCGTCGCGGCCCAGATTTTTCCATTGGTGACCTCACTGATTGGTACTTTAAGATGTGTGGATCGCCCGGTTTTTACAATATTAATAAACCTGGCCGCGTCGATATTGAGCATATCAATGAGATACGCCTTGACCGCCGGCGTATAATCCGAAAAGGGGGATCCGGCCTCCTTCCACACCGCCGCCGAACTGGTGAGGAATTCGGGCTTAATGCCAATTTTCCGCATCAGGGTGGTGATTTGAAATCCCGGCATCATCACGCCAATGCTGCCGACAATGGTGGTAGGCTCGGCAAAAAGTTCCTGTCCCGCCATGGAGATGTAATATCCGCCGCTGGCGTCCAGCGCTCCCATGCTCACGACGACGGACTTCCCATCGGAACGCAATTTTTGCAGAGCATGATAAATTTCATCGGAATCTGTGACCCCCCCGCCCGGAGAATCCACGCGTACAACCACGGCTTTAATGCTGGTGTCACGGTCGATAGCACGCAATTGTCGCGTGACTGACTGCACCATCGAGCCATCTACCAGGCCGGTGATGTGCACCAATGCGATCTGATCCGCACTGCCCTGACGGATAACGCGTTTTTCCAGTTGATTCGCTGGCATCCACCCGCTGCGGATAGACAGCGCGCCAGCCAGCGCCATGAGTAACACCACGTTGGCCACCAGTGACAACAGCAGGAGCAAAATGAGAAAAGCCTTCCATACCGGATGCTTGGTCGTTACAGTCTGATACACAACCGTTGGCGGCGGGGATTGACTCATGGAAAAACTCCGGATTAAACAATACAAGCAACGGGTACTATTACAGGTGTCCCGCAGCGGATCAACGGATAAACCCAATTCCGTTTACACCACTTAAGCATTATACGAGATGTACCGCTAAATCTGAAATTCCAAAAACACTTTTGCGGATATTTCGGCAGCGCCTTACCACCTGTTTATGCTTTACCGCTCTTGACCGGAATTGCAACGTATAGTTAATATGCGGCTTCCGGTGGCTTATGCCGATAGCTGTTGCAAGCAGTCCCCGGAAACCTTACCCATGCGGAAAACTGGAACTCCGCGGGTTTTTACGGGTCTGTATCAGGTGATGTTCATGCGGCAACGCCATGTTTATTTAAACAGCGTCTTTCGTTTTAATTATCAGATGTTGCCGGGCCTGTTGGCGTTGGCGATGCTGGTCGTGCTGGTTAGCGCGGTCGCTAATAAAACCCAGGCCGCGGCCAGCCCTGGCCATGCGACGCTCATCGCGGCCACGCCGGCGGAGGCTTATGCCATGCAAGTTAGCGCCCTGGTGCATTCGCAGAATCTCGCGGCACTGGCGCGATTGTCACCGCCGAGCCAAGCCACGCCGGACGTGACTCTGATCAACCGCTGGCGGGAACAATATGTGGCCATCATGACCAAAGCGCACGCGCAGAATCAGAAATTATATCATAAATGGCTGGCCATCGGACACCAGGATTATCAGGCGAAAAAAATCGTTCCCGCTTTTGAGTACATGTTGACCGCCTATGGATTTTCCACGCATAAGAACACGTTCAAAAAGCAGCCATGGGTGCAAAGGCTCACTGCGGAAACCGCGGCGAAAGCCGCACACTATGACCGGCAACACCGCTGGCTGGAATCTCTGCAATTGTACAATCAGCTTAATGGGATGTACCGCATTTCACGCAAGTATCATCGGGACTTGCAACGTGTGGTGCGACGCACCACCCTGTTGGCTACGTATGTTCCCAAAGAATTCTTCGCCATGCAGCGCCAATTGGCCAAGGATCATGCTTTCAAAAAGCCATCCACGGCGCCCAAAGCGAAAATTAAAAATGAGCAGCAGAATCAGACCCCGATATACTCCCGCTGGCGGCATACGGTGAAGGGTATTCATCAGGATATGCTTGTTGAGGCGCTGGAACTTACCGAGCATGATTGGGTCTTGCCGATTACCTATAACACCCTGCTGACCGGCGGCTTGCACACGATGCAGTTGATGCTCGATACGCCGATGCTGGCGGATACTTTTCCCGGCTTGAAAAATACCGCGCAACGCGCGCACTTTGCCGCGTCCATTGACCGGCTTCTCAAACGCACCACCGCACGCCAACCCCTTGATACACTGGGTATGATCCGGCTTTGGAGTTCCCTGGTTACGGCGGATCAGAACAGCGTTAAAATTCCGCGCCCCGTGCTGATCAAGGAATTTGTCGATGGATGTATGGAAAAAACCGATAAATTCACTATGCCTTTCTGGCCCAGTGATGTGCAGAGTTTTAACAAGGAAATGGAGGGGCAGTTTGGCGGCGTGGGTATAGAAATACGCCCGGACAATGGCCTGCTGCAGGTAATATCCCCGCTTAGCGGTACGCCCGCCTATCGGGCGGGAATTCAGGCTGGAGATGTGATCGTGACGGTCAACGGCCAGAATATGTTGGGACTGGGCCTCAATACGGTGGTGCGCAAAATTATGGGGCCGCCGGGCACGAAAGTGGTTCTGGGTATTCGCCGTGGAACCAATCCCAAACTGTTGATTTTCCATTTGCAACGGGCCATTATTCATGTCCGTTCTATTAAAGGTTTTGCCCGCAATCCGACAACCGGAAAATGGCGCTTTATGATTGCGCCCCATGCGGGCATCGCTTATATCCGGGTCACGCAATTTCAGGCCGACACGGCCTGGCAGTTGAAGAAAGTTATTAAGCGGCTGCTCAAGGAACATCTGCATGGACTGATTATCGATCTACGGTACAATCCCGGTGGTTATCTCGATACCGCGGTGCACATGTGTAATATGTTCCTCAAGCAGGGTACGATCCTGTCCACGCGTGGCCGCACCGCGCCGCCGGAAGCCTGGTCGGCGCAAGGCTCGCCTCTGGTACCGCCCAATTTGCCGGTGATTCTGCTGGTGAACCAGGACAGCGCCAGCGCCTCGGAAATTTTCAGCGGGGCCATGCACGACCATCACCGGGCACTGCTGGTCGGTCATCGCACGTACGGCAAGGGTTGTGTGCAAAATGTCATTCCCATCGGCGAACACCATACGGCGGAATTCAAGCTCACCGAACAGTACTATTACCTTCCCGATGGCGAGTGTATTCAGAGGTTGCCCCATGCCCGAGTATGGGGTGTTAAACCCAATGTGGCGGTCTGGTTTTCGCCGTTGCAATTACAGGAATTGCAGGCCACCTGGTTGAATGACGATCTCCTGCCGACACCCGGTAAAGCCGGAAAAAAGCCCAGTCCGTTCGCTTTTAAGGTGCCGCCGCAGCGGAACTTTGATACCCAGTTGGATACGGCTGAACTTTTGATGCGATTGCAATTGTTACGTTATTATCATTAAACTGATCATGGTTTGATCAGTTGGTTGCTAAGTCCGGAGGTGCATGGTAATGGATCGCAGACGGTTGATGAGTAATGCCTTTAGTTGGGCCATGGCCATAGGGACGGCGGCGGCGACGCTTTACCTTAGCGTGCATTATCTGGCCAGACCGCAAGGGTGGATGGATTGGATGGTACAATTATCCGGCGCCGCCACTACCGCGATTATCATTTTTTTTCTGGTGTGGGGGCATTTTCAGAAAACCCCGGGAGAGGCCGCCGACAAAGTGTCTCCACCGCCGCATGCGTAGTTCGACCACGGAATTACACGATTGGCGGATTCCGGATTGTGCGCGCAGTGGAGGAATAGATGTTCCATGGTTCAAATAGCAAACTTGCCAATCCCAGCCAGGCGGCAGACTCGGCGGAGCCGGCCACCTTGATATTCCATGTGTCGATGGCCACCCTTTCGGAAAGCTGCGGCAAGATCGCCTGGCGAATGCGGCCGGTAAGCCAATCGGCAAAGGCTTTGTTACCCATAAAACGACTGGCCAGAACCAGGCGCGCGGGGCGCACAAAATTGACGGCATTGGCAAACGCCATGACCAGCAGATTCAGCATTTCCATTAGTCGGACGTCTTGGGTATCGGGAGTTTCCACACGCTTGGTAAAATCGGTTTCCAGGACGGTGGGGCCGAGAAATGATCTGCTGAAAATTCTTTCCAGGCAACCGATTTGCCCGCAAAAGCAGCGGTCCGTTTTTACCGGAAACCGCGTGTGCCCCAGTTCATTGGCTCCCATAATACAGCCCTGATTGGGCCGCCCATTGATCATCATGACCGATCCGATGCGCCCATCATCAAAGGCGATCAGCAGAGTATCCTCCTGTAATTCGGAGCGGTGCGTTACGGCCCAGCGTCCGGCGGCGGCGTGCAGGTCATTGGCGATAATAAGCTCTACATCATCAAGTTCTTTACGCAACACCGACGTATCGAGATGGCTATGATGCGGCGCGGAGGAACTCAATAAAATGTTCCCGGTCAGATGGTCTATAAGTCCGGTTACGGATACCGCCGCCAGCAATGTTCGCCGTACGCAATGCTCCTTGGCCAGATACGCAGCCGCCGCAACCAACCGGCTTTCCTGGATAATGGATTTGGCGATAGGGGCAAGGGTTAATTGGCCATTGAGTCCAAGTTCCGTCACTTCAACCTGCCCGGGCTCAATGGAAATTCCCAGTATGCGCCGTGCGGAAGGGTCCAGAATTAATGGAATCTGTGGTCGCCCGCCACTGGATACCTTCGGCGCAAGTTCTTTCACCAGTCCCAGACGCTGCAGTTGGATAACTTCAGCGCCTACCGCATTGGGAGTCATGCCGGTAAGTCCGTGCAGTTCCGACCGGCTTAAAGGCCCGTTAAACCACAGATGCCGAAGAATAACCTGCTGGGAAGAAGCTATAATCATCGCCACGTTCTACAAGGCAATTCAAGAGATGTAAAGCGGACGGTGAAATTTTTACCCTGGTACGCGGCAACGTTTTTGTGCCGGCCACGACTTGGTGCGTAACGCCACCACAAGTCCCGGCGTGTCACCGAGGCGTTGCACAATGTTGTACTTCGGGAGCCCCAACAAGAACAGTTATTTTCATCTTTATTTGCCGCGAAGTTGACTTTCATATTATTTGTGATATAAAGTAGTTGTGAAAAGTATGTTGGGTGTTCAAAGCCATGGTTATTCCATGGCTTTCATGGTGTGGGCTGGAAATCGGGACTACTTGGTGCAATTACGCTGGTAAGAATGACTTCGGCGCAATGCGTCCTTCGGCCCGCAATAATTTGTAGTGCAAGGAGTATCACCGCATGATTGTTTCCCAAAGTTCTTCTGACCAGGGGCCAGTGCCTGCCAAATCTTTCGGTCTTGGCGCCCGCGTGCAGGGGGCCGAGAAAGTGCCGGTAGTAATATATCAACAGGCTGATGAAGCCAGCCGGGCGGTAGCGCATGAAATTGCGCAGCTCATTAAAACGCGCGGCCGGCAGGGTTGTGTACTGGGTTTGGCTACCGGTTCTACGCCGCTGGGCGTGTATCGTGAGCTGGTGCGTCTACAGAAGACGGAAGCTTTGAGTTTTCAAAACGTGATCACGTTCAACCTGGATGAGTATTTTCCTATTTCCCACGAGGCCAGCCAGAGCTATCACCGCTTCATGTGGGAGAACCTGTTTTCCCACATTGATATAAAACCGGAAAATGTGCATATACCGGATGGCCAGTGGCCTGCGGAACAATTGCTGCAATACTGCCAATCATACGAGGAACAGATTCGTGCCGCTGGCGGCCTGGATTTGCAATTACTGGGCATCGGGCGAACTGGCCATATCGGGTTTAATGAACCAGGATCACCCGCTGACAGCCGAACCCGGCTGATTGCATTGGACCGTGTCACCCGGCTGGATGCGGCCAGCGATTTTTATGGCCAGCAGTATGTGCCGCGCCGCGCCATTACCATGGGCGTGGGCACGATATTGGAGTCCCGTCGTATTATTCTCATGGCCTTTGGGGAAAACAAAGCCGCGACGGTGGCCCATGCGGTGGAAGGACCAATAACCCCCAATCTGCCGGCCAGTTACCTGCAATCGCATCCACAGGCGCAATTTGTGCTTGATGCGGCCGCGGCGGCGGAACTCACACGCATAAAATCACCGTGGCTTTTCGGCCCGGTGGCGTGGAATCCGGCCATGACGAAGCGGGCGGTAATCTGGCTCGCCAGCCAGCGCAACAAGGCTATTTTGAAACTGACGGATGAAGATTACGGCGAACACGGTTTGCAGGATTTATTGGCCGCCCAGGGACCAGCGTATGAAATTAACCTCGGCGTGTTCCGGGAATTGGTGGGTAAAATCACAGGGTGGCCTGCGGGCAAACCCGTATCCCAGCAGCGTCCGGGCGACATACGCCGGGCTGGTGATGCCATTTTTCCCAAGAAAATCCTGGTCTTCAGCCCGCATCCGGATGATGATGTCATCAGCATGGGGGGCACCATGATTCGTCTGGTGGATCAGGGCCATGAAGTACATGTAGCTTATCAGACCAGTGGAAACATCGCGGTTTTTGATGCCGACGCCTTGCGCTACGCGGATTTTGTCCGGGAGTTTAACCGCGGTTTTGGCCTGGACGCAGCCTCGGTGGAGCACTTGGAACGGCAGTTGGAGGAATTTGTTGTCGGCAAAAAGGCTGGTGATTCGGATTCTCCGCCTCTGCGCACCATCAAAACCTTCATACGGCGCTGTGAGGCGCGTGCCGCCGCCCGTGCCTGTGGTATCCCGCCGGGGCGGACGCATTTTCTGGATTTACCATTCTATGAAACGGGCCTCATCCGCAAAAATCCCATCACCAATGCGGATGTCCAGATTATTTTGAATTTACTTATTGAACTTAAACCGCATCAGATTTATGCCGCCGGTGATTTATCTGATCCCCATGGAACCCACCGCATGTGCCTGGAGGCGCTGCGGCAGGCGTTACAATTATTCCAGGAGAAATATGGAAAAGTGGCTCCGGAGCTTTGGTTGTACCGTGGAGCCTGGCAGGAATGGGAGCCGGAGTCCATTGAGATGGCCATTCCATTAAGCCCCGGCGAACTGCTGCGTAAGCGCGACGCGATCTTCAAACATCAAAGTCAAAAAGACCGCGCAATGTTCCCTGGAACCGACCAACGAGAGTTCTGGCAGCGCGCCGAAGAACGTAATCGTGGCACCGCGGATATTTTCAATCGGCTGGGCTTGGCGGAATATGAGGCCTTGGAAGGATTTGTAAAATGGAATGTGTCGGCCAATTCATGAAATACGGTTCCCGCAATACACCGAGCCACACCCGCAAAGCGGTAGTTCTGGCGGCAGGTTTAGGTACGCGCATGCGCAAGGTTGATGCAAAAGTCGCACTTGGTATGTCACAGGAGACCGCCGCCAACGCCGGGCTTAAAGCCATGATCCCCTTTGCCCGGCCCTTTCTTGATTATGTACTTACACCTCTGGCCGATGCGGGCATCCGCGAGGTCTGCCTGGTCATTGGTCCGGCACATCATGAAATTCGTGACTATTATGGCCGCCCTGGAATATCCACACGGCTGCAGTTTACCTTTGCCGTGCAGCATTCGCCGCGTGGTACGGCGGATGCGTTGCTGGCGGCGGAGGAATTTGCCGGCGCTGATTCTTTTGTGGTCCTCAATTCTGATAATTATTATCCGCCTGCCGCACTCGATTCACTCTGTGCTCTGGAGTCACCTGGTTTAGTGGGTTATCAGCGAACCGCTATGGTGCAGGGTTCCGGCATCACCGCCGATCGAATCTGCAACTTCGCGATAATCCGGTCGAACCAGCTCGGCGATCTGGAAGCAATTCTTGAAAAGCCTTCGCCGGATATGCTCTCTTCACTGCTTGAACCGGTGCTCCTGAGCATGAATTCATGGCGATTTAACCAGCATATTTTTGCGGCCTGCCGACACACGCGGCCCTCGGCCCGCGGAGAATTGGAACTTCCCGATGCGGTGATGATTTCCATGCGGGAATTTGGCGTTCGTTATCGTGTCATCGCCTGCGCGCAGCCGGTGCTGGATTTATCCACCCGTGCCGATATCGCCACAGTGGCAGCGCGGATGGGAGAATTGCAGGTGCGGCTATGAGCTATGGACCAATAGAAACAGCTGACCACCTGGACGCCGATGTGTCGCCGGATCAAAATACGTGGATGTTAGAACTCAGTCCGGATAAACAGCGCTTATTCGCCGCAACGCGGATTGGACTTACACAGACATTAAATTCGAAGGCGCAGCCGATCCACCGCTGGTTTGTGCCGGGACGATTGGAATTTCTTGGCAAACATACTGATTATTGCCGGGGCCGCAGTATCTTTGGCGCCATCGACCGGGGAATATGCTTCTGTGCCTCCGCACGCTCTGACACCCGTCTGCGGATGCTTGATGTGCAAAGCGGACAAATCGCGGAACTCGATATGTACAGCCAATCCGGCCCCGCACAGCACGATTGGACGCTGTATCCGGCTACCGTCGCCCGGCGTTTGGCGAGTATGTTTCCCGTGCCCATACAGGGCGCCGACGTGGCGTTTATCAGCGATCTGCCGCCGGCGGCGGGCCTCAGCAGCTCCAGTTGCCTGATTGTCGGGTTTTATCTGGCATTGGCACGCGTTAACGCGAAAGTCTTGGACGCCCACAACCGCACGTTGGCGCAAGACCCCGTGGCACTCGGTGATTTTCTTGGCTGTGTTGAGAGCGGACGGGCTTGGCGTGAATATTCAGGTGATAACGGTGTCGGTACGCGCGGCGGAAGTCAGGATCATACGGCGATTTTATGCGCAACTCCCAACCGTCTTACCGGATTTGATTTTTACGAATCACGTTCATTGGCATCAGTTGCTCTGCCCGCTGATGTAACCATCGCCATTGCCATTAGTGGTATTTCCGCGCATAAAACGGGCAACGCCGGCGCCGCCTATAACCGGGTCTCCCGCCGTGCCGCGGCCTGCCTTGATGTATGGAATAAAAACAACCATCCGCCAGGGGATAGTCTGGAAGCGGTATTTCGTGCGACTGCGGATGGCGGGCGGCGAATCCGTGCGGCCCTTCAACAACATGCGGATGGTGAATTTTCCACAGCGTCCTTACTTTCCCGCCTGGAGCAATATGATATGGAAAGTCATATAATTATTCCCGCTGCGCTCACGGCGCTGCGGCAGGAACATTGGCAGGAACTCGGGCGGCTGGTGGATCAATCACAGCGGCTGGCGGAAACATGCCTGCATAATCAGGTTCCGCAAACGCAGCGGCTGGCCGCATCAGCACGCGGGCTGGGCGCGGTGGCGGCCTCGGCATTTGGGGCTGGTTTCGGAGGCGCGGTGTGGGCGTTGGTGGCCAAGGCGGAGGCCGATGATTTTCTGATGCGGTGGCAAGATGCGTATGCTAAAGAATTTCCGCAGGTCGCGGACCATGCATCTTTTTTTCTAACCAGACTGGGATTTCCGGCTACGGAATTGCCGATGTCAGCATCCGCGCCAGATTGATCGGGTATTTTATAATGAGCATATAATGAGCATATATTCGCCGATAACCGGTTCGCCCGCCATACGCCGCTACAACCTCATGTTGCTGTTGGTGGCTGGGCTGGGGGGGCTGCTGTACGGTGTGGATGTGGGCATTATTGCCGGTGCTCTACCCTATCTGGAAGCCACCTCCGGTCTTAATGCGAATCAGATTTCCATTATTGTCGCCGCCGTTTTACTGGGCAGTGTCATTTCCACACTGTTTGCCGGGGTTCTGGCCGATTGGCTGGGCCGCAAAACGCTCATGACCATCAGCGGCATCTTGTTTGTAATCAGTATTCCCAGCATCGCCCTGTCGCACGGTTACACGCCGCTGCTGTTGGGCCGATTGCTGCAGGGCATCAGCGCCGGATTGATCGGCGTGGTAGTGCCACTGTATCTCGCGGAGTGTCTAAGTCCTGACGCCCGGGGCCGCGGAACGGCGATTTTCCAGTGGCTGCTCACGTTGGGTATTGTGGCGGCGGCGGTGATTGCCATGTATTTCTCCATGCGCGTCGCCGCCGTGGCCAAACTGCATAATGCCGCGGAACTCTTCGCCTTCAAAGATATGGCGTGGCGCAGCATTTTCTGGATCACGTTGCTGCCGGGCGTGCTTTTTGTGTTGGGAAGTTTTTTTGTCGCCGAATCGCCGCGTTGGCTGTTTAGTAAAGGCAATTCCACCGGCGCCCGTAACGCTTTGCGCAAATCACGTTTACCCGCGCAGGCGGATACCGAAATGGCGGAAATGCAAGCCATGGCCGTTGCCCAAAGCAATCGTTCCGCAGACGCAACAGGCGGTGGAACCGCCGGACGTGAATCACTGTTGCAGCGCCGCTACGTGATTCCCTTCCTGCTGGCGTGCGTCATTTTAGCCTGCAATCAGACCACGGGTATTAATTCCATCATTGGCTACAACGCCACAATTCTTATTCAGGCCGGCCTTAGCGATGTGCAGGCCCATTGGGGATATCTACTGTTTACCACCGTCAATTTTCTTATGACCATCGTGGGCGTCGTGCTGGTGGACCGCATTGGCCGCAAAAGGTTATTATCCATTGGCAGCGCGGGCATCATCGTATCGCTGCTGGGCACGGGATTATTATTTGCCCATTCCGAAAAACACCGGCGTGACTGCGCCGGAACGCTGCAGCGCCTGGTGACGACGAATCAAAAACTTTCCCTGTCGTTTAATTCCGCCATGGCCGCCCGGCTTTTGGGCCGGCCCGGCGCGGCATCACGCCTTGCCGCCCATCCTGTAACCCTGACAATTATGTATTCCTATGGCGCTTTCAGCGGGGCCACCAATACTGTGCGCTCCGACAACCGGACCGCCAAACCGATCACCATTTCCCGCGCCGCCTGTGTCCCCGCCAATGGCGTTATCGCCTTTTTCTCCAATCCTTTTGCCAATTTGGCGGCGGCCCGCCACGCGCCGCTGCAAATAACCCATGCGTGGATTACTCCGGTGCCCAGTGCGGTCAATGGTCAATTCACCGCTTTATGCCTGTTGGCGTTTGTCGCCTTTTTCGCCGCCGGGCCGGGGGTTTGTGTGTGGCTGGCCTTGTCGGAGCTTATGCCCACACGCATACGATCCTCCGGCATGAGCATCGCCTTGCTTATTAATCAGGCGGTATCAACGGTCATTGCGGCCGTGTTCCTGCCGGTCGTGGGTGCCTACGGCTACGCCACCATCTTTTTCTTTTTCGCCGCGTGTACCGTCATCTATTTCCTGACCGCTACGTTTGTATTACCGGAAACCAAAAACAAGACTTTGGAAGAAATCGAAGGACTTTTTCGCGGCGCCAACGTTGGATCCGCGAAGAATAGCGCATGATTCGGAAAGTTTACAGGAGCGACGTATGCATCCCTCACGGATCGGGCCTTTTTTAAGGGCAGTTCCCCGCAGCGGCACACCTTATATGGCCACCGGCTATGCTGACAGTGGAATATCCACGAGATCACAACGCGCCGTTGCAATCACAATTAAGAGCCGCCCGAAACAATTGCCGCATTTCTTGCACCTCATTGCGGTCACTCTGGTATTGGCTTCAACTCTGACGGCGGCAATGACCCGCGCAGCGCAGCACCGTGGTACTTTCCCCGTCGACCAACTCGGTTTGGTTCCGTGCCCGCGCCAGGTCACCGCCTATAGAACTAAATGGCGGCTCCCCGCAAACGTGCGGCTGATCGCTGACAATCCCGCCGACCGCAATTCGGCGCGGTTTCTGCAACACTTTTTGCGCCGGCGCGGAATTGCCGCCGAAATCATCTCCACCGGTCCGGCCCAGATCAGGCTATCCACCACCGCTGACGATAAGCAACTTGGCCCGGAAGGCTACCGGCTGCGCGTTACCAGCCACGGGGCGACACTTTCCGCCAACACCGGGCATGGCCTGTTTTATGCCCTGCAAACTTTTGAACAGTTATTTAATCCCGCCAGACCAACGGATAACGCCATTCATGAAGTCTCCATTACGGACTGGCCACGCTACCGCTGGCGCGGCATTTTGCTGGATTGTTCGCGCCATTTTTTTCCCGTTTCCGTGGTGGAAAAATTTATTCGCGTGGCGGCCCATTACAAGCTCAATGTATTTCATTGGCATTTAACCGATGATCAAGGATGGCGAATTCAAATTCCACAATATCCCCGGCTGACCACAATTGGGGCTTGGAGAGCCGGCACGGAAATTGATGGCAACCCGCGGGATATTGACCATGTACGCTATGGCGGCTTTTATACCGATGCCCAAATTCGGCACATTGTCGCTTACGCCCAACGCCGTTATGTAGCCGTCGTCCCGGAGATTGACATTCCCGGCCATTGCACCGCGGCGCTGGCGGCATACCCTTGGTTGGCGGCCGCCAAGGGGCCTTTCCAGGTGCGGGAAACTTGGGGCGTCAGTAACGTGCCGCTGAATCCCAGTGCCCGAACGTTTCATTTTCTTGATACAGTTTTTGGCGATTTGGTTTCACTTTTTCCCAGCCGATATATCCATCTCGGTGGTGATGAAGTATCGCTGAAAGCCATGAATGTATGGGCGCATGATCCGGCTGCCGAGAAACTTATGCGGCAAAAGCATTGGTCGGCGGCGCAACTCCACGATTATTTCCCGGCCAGAATGGCACGGTTTCTGGCGGCTAAAGGCCGGCGCGCCGTCGTATGGAACGATGTTCCCGCGAAGGGCTTGCCCAAGGGCACGGTTATTGAATGCTGGAACAGTTCGAGCATTGTAAGTCAGGATGCCCGCTTGGGACACGACGTAATCGTCGCCGACGAATCCAAGGTCTATCTCAATTTTTATCAAGGTGACCCCAAGTATGAGCCGCATCCAGTCGGATCACTCGATACGCTACGCCATGTTTATGATTTTAATCCATCCTCTTTGCTGCCCGCTTCCCTGCGCCGGAGGTTGCTGGGGACCGAAGGATGTTTATGGACCGAAGCAGTTCCCACGGCCCATCATCTGTTCTACCAGTTGTTGCCACGCGAAATGGCTTTGGCGGAAATCTGTTGGACGCCACTGAAAGATCAGAATTACGCCGATTTTATCAAACGTACCAGCCGCCAGTATCTCTGGCTGCGGGCCAACAACTACAACTTCCGCATTCCACCGCCATCATTTCATTTTACCGGTAAGGGTGGAATATCAGCCGCCACCCGTGATCCCAGCCACAATGCACTGGATATTCACAGCACTTCTTCCACCGGCTTGGTGCGTATAACCGATCCGGTGCCCGGCACAAAGATATACTACACCCGCAATGGCCTGATTCCTGATTCTCATTCAACCGAGTACAGCGCGGCCATCGCTGTGCGATTAACATCCGGCAAGTCGCTGGTAATCCGCTGTATCGCCGTTGATCCATCGGGGCGCGCCAGTGCTCCGGCCAGACTAGTTCTAAGCACGAAGGTGCCCTGACCCCGGAAAGAAAGGAGTGTCTCTGTGCCACAATCCATCAAATTCATCGCAGCGTGCAAAGATTTCTTAGTAGCGCCTTCCGACACTGTTTCCCAAAAATCCCTGCTTCGTCGTCGCGTTTTGGTATCTCCGCGTTCCCCGCGACTCCGCGTGACATTCTGGTTGCGGCGCAGCCGCGCTGGGGCAAAACATCGGTTTATTGGGCCTTGGCTTCTCGCTGCGGCAGTGCTCGGTGCCGCCATGAGCCGGCTGTCCATCGGCGCGGCGGTGGCCCGGGCATCGACAATGTCCGTTAAGGCCACCAGCAAATCCGGCATGTTTGAACTGTGCAATAATAAAATTGCATGGCAATGTCGGCTCAACGGCGGAAAGCTAACGGAAATAGTCGTTTCAGACCGCATCAGTCCAACGCGACTGCGCGTGGCGGTTCCATTTTTCCGCATTACTCTGGGCAATGGCACGGTTATCACATCCTCTGATTTTCATTTTATAGACCGCCCGGAAATAAAACCGCTGAAAGTTAATACTTTCTCGCCCAAACTCGCCGAGCATTTTCCGGGCCGCAAATTTACAACTTTGCTTATCGATAAAACTTCACATCTTGAAGCCAAATTCAGCGTGCGCATGCGTGACCAGGCCTGCTACCTGCGCGAACATATTGTGCTGACCTCCACTGCCGGCAGAATACTCATCAAAAAACTCACCTTCCTGCATCAGGCGATTCGTGGTGCCAGAGAAATTGGAACGGTGGAGGGATCCCCGATTGTTGCCGGAAATTTTTTCATGGGCTATGAAAATCCCATGGCCGACAATACCGTTGGTAAACGTTCACTGGTGCAGTGTTCCTTTACGCCTTATGCCATTGTAACGCCTGGCCAAGCCTTCACCGGAAATTGTGTGATCGGCGTGGTACCGCAGGGGCAATTGCGCCGTGGTTTTATGGCCTATCTTAATATGGAGCGTTGCCATCCCTACCGCCCTTTTCTACATTTCAACTCCTGGTACGACATTGGTCATCTCGGTGGCAAATATAATCAGGCCCAGTGCATCCATGCCATCAACGCCATTGGCAGAGAGTTGGTTGTTAATCGCGGAGTACATTTGGCGTCATTCCTCTTTGATGATGGCTGGGATAACAACAAGACGCTGTGGGAATTTAACAAGGGCTTCCCCGATGGGTTCACACCTTTGGATAAGGCCGCCGCCCGTTATCATGCCGGCGTGGGCGTGTGGCTTTCTCCATGGGGAGGATATGGCGTTGCTAAAGAACAACGATTGAAATATGGTAAAGAACATGGCTTTGAAACCAATCGTTACGGCTTTGATCTGGCGGGACCGAAATACTATCGCCGCTTCAGTGATATTTGCCTCAAGATGATCCGTAAGTACCACGTCAACATTTTCAAGTTTGACGGGGTCGCGGCGGGCAACGGCAATCCAGTGCTGACGCGCGAGGGCGAAGCCATGCTCCGGCTGGACCGCGACCTGCGTAAAGCCGCACCCAATTTATACATCAGCCAGACCACCGGTACCTGGGCCTCGCCATTCTGGCTGCTGTATGCCGACTCAATATGGCGTGGCGGACTGGATCACTCCTACGAAGGAGCCGGATCACTATGCCAACAATGGATGACCTTTCGTGACGCTCAAACCTATCAGAACATTGTCCGACAGGGGCCGTTATACCCACTGAATTCGTTGATGTTGCACGGTATTATTTACGCGCGCTACAGTCCGCGCCTCGCCAAACAAAGCAACCATGATTTTGCCGATCAGGTCTGGTCCTTCTTTGGCACCGGCACGCAGTTGCAGGAACTTTATATTACTCCATCACTGCTCAACGACTACGACTGGAATGTGCTGGCGCGGGCCGCCCAATGGGCCAACGCCAATGCGCCAATATTAGCCGATACGCATTGGATTGGTGGCGATCCAGCCAAGGGCCAAATCTACGGGTGGGCTGCCTGGCACGCCAACAACGGCATTGTGGTACTGCGCAACCCTACGGCCAAGACCGCCAAATTTCGCGCGCACATCGGCCTGTTGTTCCAACTCCCCGCCGGGGCTGCCACCATCTACCACTTCCGCAGCCCGCGGAAACATTTTACCCGCCCAAGTGTCATCACCCTGCGCGCCGGCAAACCATATACCTTTGTACTTCGGCCATTTCAGGTCTTGGTGCTGCAATCACATTGATAAGCGGCAATGGAGTTTTATACCCTACGCATCGGGGATTGCGATAACCATTTTATGGCATGGACTTCTTGCCGATTCATATACTCAACTGTTGCGCCATCAACTCAATAGGTTCCAGGCGGATGCGATGGCGTGACGCCGCGACAATGGATTGGCGATGTCCCAGGCGAAGCGCCACCGCCGTACCCCCATACAGCACAAAGCCCATACCGGCGGCCGGGCTCATCAGCGGCCAGAAAGATTTTTGAACGGGCGGCAGAATCTCCCAATGTGTCACCAATTGCGTCATGCGAATCTCCGCTGCGGAAGTGGCGGAACGCCGCCCGGATCCGCCAGTCCCAATCGGTAATGCCAGTAACACCAGGATCTTAAATTAAATTCACCAGGCTGGGCGCCGGTCAGCACCCCGCGCAGAACCTCATCTCCCGCGATGTCAACAAGTTCCCGCACATCATCAAAATCACCGATGTTCATTACTTGCGCAAGAATACGATGCGGAAACACCATTGCCTCGTCCGGGTTTTCCACCAGACATATTTCCAAGCCATGCGTTTCAGCAGTTCCTCATCCATAAAAACAATTATACCGCCGACCCGCCGCCGGGAGAACGCGGTACCCCGCCTCCCACGGTGCGGGGTGCGGCAATGTCACTTCGACCAATCCGTTAATGTGTTTCTATTGTTGGAAAGTTTGCGCGGAAAACTAAATCTTCCACCAAACTTTATCATGGAAATACATTTTATTGTAACCGTTCACGCACGATGTTTTTTGCGTATCCATCACGCGCGGCGGCAGACCGAGCCGCGACCGTAAGGGAGTGGTACCGCCGTGCACGCATACCGAGTTTGGAAGGCCGAAAGGCCGTGCACGGTTACATTTTATTTTGCCATGAGGAGAGGGTACGATCTGTTTTCATGGTCAGGCTCGTTGTGAGCTTGGCAGGCCGGAAAGCCGTGAACGGCTACGGACAACCATTTTGGCCCACGGTCACGTATCCATTCATATACTCAATGGCTTCGTCATCAGCGCAGGCAGCGGCCTTTACAGCCACCAGCCGGCTTGCTTCAGCAGCGGGGTGTATCTTCTTCCGATGCGCAGGGCTTCCTGAACTGAATCGCCGGACGGCGTATTGGGAAACGTCGTTTGCTGCCGCGTCCACTCCGGCGCCCAAGTGAACCAGTTGATTTTTCCACCCTCCCGGCTGGCGGGCACACCTTGTTGCTGTCTGATCCACAGATGCCAGCGCTGAAAGTAGAAATTTTTTAACATGCCAGCCCATTCGCGCGCCGAGTAATCTTCCAGTCCCGGCTTGGGTCCCCAAACCGTTATGAGGGTTCGGGCGTTGCGCTCCAGCCGCGTCTTCTCGCCAGCAGTGTTGCCCAACGCCCGCGCTGCGGCAATCCACCGTCCCAGCAAAAAGCCACTTTGGGTGGCCAGCAGCTTGTCCTGATCCAAAATCATGCTCAGGAAGAGTTGGGATTGTCGCTCAAACCCCTGATGGTCTGAGGCTTTCAGAGCCTGCACCATCCGGCTATATTGCCACAAGCCAAGGTCATCCAGTACCTGGCGCGTCACATCCGTAAGGTCAAAACGATACGTGGGCGTTTTGCCGAAGCGGCCTGCGGCGGCCAAAAGGTTTCGCCAGGCCAAAACTAATTCGCCGTTGTTGTAGGGTGCCAGCAGCGGCCTCGCGTGGTTCCATGGATGGGATTGCAATATATCGGCACCGGGTGTATCACAAAATATGGATTTGGCCCGGCCCTCGGCCTTGGAGTTATAAACCGTATCCTTTAACAGCACCCATGCGGCTTCCGCCGATGCGCAACGTCCGCCGTAACGCTGCACCGCGTAGGAAGCGGCCCATTTGGTCAGACTCGGCGCTTCCGATTTCCACGCCAGGTCATAGAGAAGCTGGAAGTTCGGATAATCCACCGTGGCTTCCATTACGGCTCCGATACCGACCATGCGGCCGTGGTTGATGGCTTGGAAGGGGCCACTTGCGAGTTTATCCCATTGCCCGTAAAGCGATATGTTGCCGCCGAAATCATTGATGATGCACCATACCCACGGATGCCCGGACCAGTTGTCCCGTTTGCGGTAGGACCCGCCGTCCGGTCCGTCTCCCCACAGGTCCAGGATCAACGTCCTATCTTTTGTGGTACCATCCAGCACGCGCTGATGTGGATTATTTTGCCAGCCCTGCATAACCCAGATTGCACCGGGTTTGGCTTTCTGCATCGCGGATTCGATACCCCGGCCCACCGCTTCAAGATTCACCCCCACCGGGACAGAACCCTCGTGAAATGGATCGCCGCCGAAATATTTGGCTCCTCCGAAGAGTTTGTATTGTTCTTCATACCAGATGCCGGCCATCCGGCTGAACAGCGGATCAGTCGGCAACAGCATCGGCGGGCGCGGAAACATGCACCAATCGCCCGTGCTTATGATCTTGCTTTTGGGATAATGCTTTTTCAATGACGACGGCACCATCCCATAAAATCCTTCGAACACCGGCTCAATGCCCAGAGAACGCATACGACCAAGAATCCGGGTTTGCAGCCGCTGACGGTTCTCGATCCAGCCGTCCCAGACCGGCCCGCCCCAGCCCTCGAGATTATCCATCAGCCACCACGGCTCAAACGCCGGGCCAGCGATAAACTGCTTGATTTCTTGCTCGGCCTGCCCCATACGCCGCATCACATTTTGCCAAACACATTCCTGCCCGATCACCGCGGCCAGCGCCAGGTTTATTCCGTTCAGCGCCATCCAATCCAGCTCACGTTGCCAGCGCGGCCAATCCCAGAAGGCCATGGTGTAGCTAAAGGTGCAATAGTTCAAAAAATAGCGGTATTGAAACAGTGAGTTACGGCGAATTTTTCCACCGGGAACGCTCCAGCGACGCGGCAATTGAACCTGACTGCCGGTCCAGGATATTTGTGAATGGCAGCATTCGCGCAGAAAACAATTTAGCGCCGCCGCCTGGGCAACCGTGTTGTTTCCCCGCAGCGTCACCGTGCCATTGCCGTATTGTACTTCAAACACGTCCAAGCTGTTTTCAGTTGGAATGGTTTCAAAAGCCAGTTCGGCGGCGCGTGGCCCCATCACCCGATGCGCCAGCGCGGCAATAGCTGGCTCTTTTGCCGCCTGCGGCTCAGCGACATCCACCGCCATTGATTCGCGGCTGGCCAAGCACGCGGCCAATATTCCGGAAACAAAGCTGCGGCGGTCCACGCCGGTCGCGGCAGTTCGCGCTCCGCATAAAGCTACCTTTCCAGGCGGGGCGGCCAACGGCATCTTTGTGGAATCGCGCCGGACATCATCCGCGTGAGCCGATGGAACAAGATTTTTTATAGCCACAAAATAGACACCCTTCTTTTGTGCGAAGTCGGAGTATTTCAAATTCCATTTTTCTCGTGATGTGCGCGCTTAGAGCTAAGTCCTGTGGAGTACCAGCCCCTAACCATAGCCCAGGCCATCTGCTCGCAGCCGATGGAATTTACCGTTCGATCGCCACCAAGTTATAAACGTGAAGTGCGTATTGGTTAATGATCCCGACGTGGCCGTCGGCAAAAACAGCATTTGCGTAACCGGTGTTCTGCGCACTGGCCATCAAGTGGCGATAGCGCAAGCTGTAATCCCAATTCACGACACCACCGGCGGAATCCTCGTTTCCCTCCCAAGAGTTCAGCGGCGTCACGATGGCCGTCAGATCAAGCGTGCTGCCTTGAAGGGGAATGGTCGGGGCCCATTGCAATGGCGCATACCAGGTGTAGACGGCGGGATCGTAATAGTCGTCCAGCACGAACCAGGAAAATCCGTTGGGCCAACCCTGTGCTCCGTCCGCAAATTCGATACAGTGGACGGGCGAATGCGCTATGTTCAACGGAAAGGTTGACGGTACCCCATTTCTGTTCGCCCCCCACACTATGTTTGTTATATTGCTGTCCAGAAACAAATTGGGATTTGCTGAATAGTTTTGTACGTACGCATTTTCTAAATTCCCGGTGGTCGGATCGCCGGAGGGCGTATTGGGTAATACCGCTGACGGACATTGGAAAAGCTGCGCAAACTTGGCTTCTACCTCCGGATTGGCGGCATAGCCCCCAACCATCAGGCTTCCGAGGGTTGGAGCACCGGTGGTAAACTGATAGAGGAAGTCGCTCCATCCAAACCAGCTCGAGGTCTCGTTAACCCCTGTAAGGTTCCACTCCGGATTGGTCCAGGCGGACATGACGCCGGGGGGCAACATGCCCTTATAGTCCTGCGCGTATTCCGCCGAAAGTTGCCCCAATGATCGCAGCCTTGCTGCGCATGAAATCGAGTTCGCTACCTGCTTGGCCTTGGCCAAAGCCGGAAGCAGCAACGCGATCAATATAGCAATAATCGAGATTACAACTAAAATTTCGACCAACGTAAAACCATCTCTATCGTTGCGTCTCATTGCGTGCTCCTTTCAAAGGATTACCGTCATCATCTTCTGGCTAAGTGCGTAAAAAGACCCCTAGAATTTGGTAAGACCGTCGCGGACACGCTGCTTTGGCAACAGCCGCGTTGGCTCTTTCATCGCCATCCGGAATATACCTTCATTTGCGACGTCAGGCTTCGGTATCAACGCGCCGAGAGCCGTCGTGCCCGGCGAACCAGTGACATCGCTCCAATTCCACCCGCCAGCAGCAAGGAAATCTCGGCTGGCTCCGGTGTAGCCAACTGATAGGTTATCGGACCGGTGAAAACATGGTCCCCTGTGCTGGGCGAAGTATAGAATGCGACTGTAAACGGAGTGGCACTGGGAAAAATAGTCCCGGTGAATCCGCCGGTGCTGGTATCCGTTTGCGTCGAATTCAGCGGAATGCTGATTTCCTCCTCGGTGGTGGCCACGTTATTGGAGCCATATATCACGGCCGTAGGCACAATATCAATAATAAAGTTATCGGCCACATCAATCGTGCCACCGCTGTTGAAATTTGCGCCCGTTTGCGTGAACGCAGTGTTGGCCTCAATGGCGGTATTCGAGTAAACCTCGTCGAGGCCATAGAGATTAAAGCCCGATCCCGGAGCGTTATTGGTACTGTTCACGCCCATGTAAATCATCGTATTGTTGCCGGTATTTGGAGTGATAGTTGCACCACCAAAGTATAGCTTGATATATAGATTGGTCGAATCATTGGCCATTTGCACCTGTGTGATGTTCACAGGCGCATTGGGATCAACGGTATTGGTGGCAACCACCGGCACACCGCTCCAAGATTGAAAAGTGCCCTGCATTGGGATGGTTTTATAGTAACCCGCGAAGGCCGCACCGCTGACCGCGAGCACGCCCGTGAGAGCCACAACGCTACTGGGAAAAACAGAACGAAACATAAAAGACTCCTTAACAAGGAACCAAAAAAATTTAGGGCCCAACTCGCACATTGCGAGCAGGAGGCCCTGTCACTGTACGGGGTGAAGCCATTTCTCCTGAAAATGCCCAGATACCGGGGCATAAATCTTATTAAAATCAATTGGACAGATCGCGTCTAATAAGCCAAGCGTCGCAGCGCGGTCCGCCGCCATCCGCATTCGCCCCTTCTGGTAAGGCAAGGCATAGTCAATGGCCAAGAGTCTTAGGGGGTGTTTCCTGATAACCGGGGCGATGCGATTCCGCAGCACCGTCAATGACTCATTCAATGCCGCTGGACTGCGAACAATATAAGTTGTATTGTTCGAGAGATGCCCCAGAGTGAAACTCTCCAGTACTACGCCATCAATCCACGGTGCGATCTGCGGCAGTGCCACAGGCTCGTTGACCACGATGGGGGCGGCAGGAAAACGTGTTCGCAGTTCTCGAATGAGAGTAATAGTGCCTATACGGTCTCCGGTGTGCCGATGCGCATAATATGTGTAGGCGGTGTCCAAAAACAATCCCTCGAAACCCCGCTGATTAATCAGCCAGGCCGCATGCCGCAGAATTCGTTCCCGCCAAGCGGGATTGCCGCAGTTGACAGGAAAGCTGTGCCATTGGGTGTCCTCCAAGGGTCTCCCGTTCCCACCGTTGAAATACCAACTGGCGTAGCCGCCTGGCCCTTGGCCGTCGCCCCGCAGTAAACCAGTAGACTCCCCAACAGAAAGGTAGCCCAGCGTTACTACGCCACGCTGGTTTAGCCGATGCACATCCCGTACCGACATTGAGGGCCAGTTGGGGTGTGCCATTGTCGGGGCGTGCAGGATCACTACGTTGTAGCATGCAAGTTTTGCTACATGCCCACTTCCGAAGTATACGTAATAACTTTTCGCGGTCGCAAAACGTTGGCGTGGCGACAACAGCACGTTAGGCCTTGCTGCGGGCTGGCTAACGGTAGCCGCGTCCGCTGATGCCAGCAGCAAAGGAAAAGCCGAGGTAGCCATGACCGAAATAACCACAAACAGTATCGCCCTTGCAGTAATTTCGTGTACATCGTCGACAAAAAAGGCCAGTTTATCCCGCGACGGTACCATGCTAAAAATCCTCCTTATTGGACTTAATAAGAAATCATCCAATAACTAAAAAGACTATAAACCACGTCCACAAGGAAGTCAAGAGCGTGACAAGTAAAATCGTCCAACAAATGATCGAATATTCATAAAACGGAACAAAAGTGCCATTATTATTCAAAAAACACCATTATTATAGGACTACAGTATTAAATTTTTTTCTAAAAATAATTGAAGTTTTGTGGTGCGTACCATAAACAAAGCCTTTTTTTAGTCCGCAGCGCCTGCGAAAACAACCTTGAGCCTGCGTACAGGAGGAATTGCCGTGGCGAAAGGGTTACTAATCGTCGCGTATATACAATAATGATGTATACATACCTTCATATTATATTCTGTTTGTTGAGGGGTGATACGTTGTGACGGGTGTGGCAATTTTTCCGGGCACCGCTGGGAGCGCGGGTGTCCTCACCCGCTTTTATTCAGGAAACAGTCTTGCCATGGCCATAATT
Organism: Phycisphaerae bacterium; assembly: GCA_049977145.1. Classification (GTDB taxonomy): domain Bacteria; phylum Planctomycetota; class Phycisphaerae; order WQYP01; family WQYP01; genus JAMDCX01. Next base: position 2,729 of record JBMFGW010000044.1, on the reverse strand, counting down.
GGGCCATATTGTGCGGAGCTTCTAACGCTGCCCGGAAAAATTGCCACGCCCGTTGTGACGGACTGTAAATGCCACAAAAAGGCTTCTTTTTCGGCACAAGCCACCGGCGTAAATGTATCGCGGTAGGCGCAGGGGAGTATAATTACTTGTGATTCTTGTTAATCGCGATACGACGATTTGTCGCGGATTTTTGCTTTTCTTGATTTCGTCATGCCATCATAATGTACTGATAATACCGCCCCATACTCATCAGGCTTCTACGGGTACAAAACTTCTTGGCGCGGCTTTACCCGACATCCGCCAAGGGCAGGGCTTCGCGGAAGCGCGCCAGGAGTTCCTTGCGCAATTCGCCGTGTTCGGGGCTGATGATATGCGGATCGGCTTTGATGATGGCCTGCGCCTGCTCCCGCGCGGCGGGCAATAAAAACGGATCCAGAAGCAGGTCGGGAAAAAGCATATCCGGGCGGCCACTTTGCCGCTCCCCGACAATTTCCCCCATGCCTCTGATTTTCAGATCTTCCTGCGCAATATCAAAACCGCCGGCGTATTTAATCATGGCGACTAAACGCGGAGGCGGTTCCGGCGGATCGTTTTCAAACAATAGAATACAGGCGGATTTATGGCTTGACCGGCCTACGCGACCGCGCAGCTGATGCAATTGGGCCAGGCCAAAACGCTCGGCATGTTCAATAACCATCACGGTGGCGTTGGGCACATCCACACCGACTTCAATGATGGTGGTACAAACCAGGACATCTATTTGGCCGCCGCGAAATTCTTCCATGATCGCCCGGCGCGCCGGCGGATCCATACGCCCATGCAATATCCCCACCCGCTGATTTTTTAACGCGCCCTCCTGGAGGTCCTTAAAAGTGCGCGTGGCGCCGCGCAGCTCGGCGGCATTTTCATCAATGGCGGGGAGCACCACATAGCCCTGCCGACCGCACTGCACCTGCCGAAGCAGATAAGCATATACTTCCGCGCGGCGGGCGGCGGGGATAGCGCGCGTGACGATGCCCTGCCGCCCCGGCGGCAGAGCATCAATGGTGGAAACATCCAGATCACCAAAAACAGCCATGGCCAGTGTACGCGGAATCGGCGTGGCGGTCATGACCAGCGTGTGCACACCGGCGTAGCGGCCACGAATCAGGGCGCGTTGTTGCACGCCAAATTTATGCTGCTCATCGACCACCAGCATGGCGAGATTCTTAAAGTTTACGTTATCACGTAAAATGGCGTGTGTGCCGATCACCAGGCCGATGGAGCCATCGGCCAGGCCCGCCAAGACACGTTTTTTTTCCGCCTCGGAAATGGCCGCAGTCAATAAGGCTATTTGGACGCGGCTGTTCGCCAAAAAACGTTCCAGAACAAATAGATGCTGCTGTGCCAGGACTTCCGTCGGCGCCAACAGAGCCGCTTGTGCTCCAGCGGCAACGGCGGAAAGCATGGCGTACAGCGCCACAACTGTTTTGCCGCTGCCGACATCGCCCTGCACCAGACGATTCATAGGGTGGCGGGCGGCAAGGTCGCGACGCAACTGGGTAATGACCCGTTCCTGCGCGGCGGTAAGCGAAAATGGCAACAAGGCGCGGATATGCCGATCCACCGCATCATCCGTACGCAGGGGCTTGGCATTTTCCATGGTCTGTTGGTGGTGGCGTTTCATCCCCACCGCCAGTTGGTGTAGCAGAAATTCATGAAATGCCAGAGCGTGCCGCGCGCTTTGCACAAATTTCCAGGCCCCGGGGCGGTGGATGAGTTCATACGCTTTCCGGCGGGAAAGTAGCTGGCGCGGCGCCAGTGATTCCACAGGGACCCACTCTTGAATCTGCGGCAGCAGCAACGGTAGATTTTGTTCCATAATGGAAGCGATCACCCGATTGGTTAAGTCCCCACTGGCAGCATACACCGGCTTAAGCTCCGGCGCTGCCGCCGCCATACCGGCGGTAGTAAGCAATTCAATACGGGGTTGGAGCATCTGCGGGCGCGCGTTGAAAAATTTGACCTTGCCACTGGCGCGCACACGCATTCCCGGTGCGAGTTTTTCAGCCATATACATCTGGTTAAACCAGGTCAGCACGCAACGGCCTGACGGATCCTGGAGTAATGCTTCAAAGCGTGCCGGGCGGCGGCGTATAGCGCGGGTTTGGATGATTTCACCTTCAATCGATGCTAATTGATCGCTTTGTAATTGCGCCACATGAACATGTCCCTGCGATTGGGCGTAATCACGCGGAAACAAATTCAGCAAGTCGCCGCAGGTTTCCACACCCATGGCCCGAAAGATTTCCGCTCTTTTTGGCCCCACGCCGTGCGCAAATTGTACCGGTGCATCCAGAGATAGCACGTGGTGCGCTGCTTCGGCTGCTTCTCCGACCATAGAATCGCTCCGTTATTCGCCGCCGTGGTAACCCCCGTACGTCCCGCAGTGTCGAGACAGCGACTGTCTGCGGCCTGCCACCAACCACCGTCTTACGAGCCGGGGGCGATGCGTTCGCGCTACGGCACACCGCCCCGGTACTACGGCGCGACTTGCCAACCGCCCGTTAAGTTAGGCGAGGGAAATCAGGCGCCTCACGTGACTTTACAAGTTATTTTCCAAAAAAGCGAGCGCAGGCCTGTGACAGATTCTGCCAGGTCCCTTGGGGGCCTAATCCTTAACTTTTTAGCGCAGTGGCTCATTATCCCTCTTACTGCAATCCTATAGCCTGCCAAGGCACCGGAACCAC
>JBMFGW010000043.1:3817-29395 GCA_049977145.1 Phycisphaerae bacterium | reverse complement strand
GTTCATGTGGCCACGAGAAAGAAACTGCCGCCAAGACGCAAAACTCGTTGATTTTACAGCGCATTATCCCACTGCAACCCAGCGAGTTTTGCTGGAACATCCGCTGCAAACTGAACACTGGCCCTCCTCCTGCCTCCTGAATTCTGAAAACTCAAATTCTCAAATCACCAAATCACCAAATCCTCCGCCCCCCGTCGCGCCTCTGCGTTCTTACGCCACTTTGCGGTTAACGTTGTTCGTTTCTCGTCGCCTGTTGCACGTTGTTAGTCACCTTGTGGTTTATATCCCGCCGCCGTCGTATCTTCGTGTCGTTGTGGTGAACCCCATCGTGGTCGTCGTAACGTCGCGTCTTTGCGTCCTTTGTTTCTTTGCGGTTATCCCAAAAGTCTGTGGCCTCTGAGTCCTCCGCATTGCGAAACATTGCCGGTAGTCCGTTACAGCTTCGATCGGGCAAATGCGTTATCTGCCACGATCACGGAAAGTGTTTCAACCTGATCAAGTAACGTCGGCGTATCCTCAAGGGACTTGTTCTGGTCACTGGCGGGCCGAAGCCGCAGCAGCCTGAACATGCAATCATACTGGGTGATATCCCATTGCTTTGCAGCCCCGTCGACGAGCGCACAATTTTCCCAAAAATCAACGGTGAATTGAAGCGGAATTTGCACGGAAATTTCGTCCTGCTCTTCTCCCATGCCGCTCTTCAGGCCGCCGCGAAAGAATGGATAGCTAGTAATTCGATCCAATTCGTTTTGCTCAGACGGTTCAGGTGGAATCAACTTCTGCTCAACTTGCCTTGCCGCAGAAACGCAGGTACTTCATTTGCTCCGGCAATTACCGACCATCCGGCTGGGGCGTCTGGAGCTGAACGGTAAAAGCTTGAAAACCAAGGAAACCCGCGTTCCCAGAGACCTTAACGCCATCCTCAGTAAGCTGGGGTTACTGGAACTCTTTACCCAGCCGCCCACTTGGGCACCGGGTTGAATGTAGTAAGTGCATTACAGCGGAAAGGCCGTAAATCAACGATTTTCGCTCATCACGGCGGGAAGTCAGGCTAGCTTCGTTGCTCGCTCCTTACAGACCTACTGGCGGGGTATGCTCGTCGCTCGTGCCTCGCCAGAGGCCAAAATTCATGCGCCATATTTGCACATGTAATTTCTTGCCGGCCCCTTACCGCCCCTCTATTCGTCCATATTAAAGCGATACCCAATGCCGGTTTCTGTGTGAATGTACTTCGGCTGCGACTGATCCGGCTCCAATTTTTTACGTAACTGATTCATATAAACCCGCACATAGTGCGTTTCAAAAACATAGCCGCCCCCCCAAGTTTCCTTCAGAAGTTGCTTATGGGTCATAACCTTACCGGCATTCCGCAGCAGTGCCAATAGCAGCCGATACTCATGAGGTGTTAAATGTACAACTTTCCCGCCCACGGTGACTTCGCGTGAATCCAGATTCATGCTGATATCGCCCACCGTCAGCGTGCCTCGGTCAGGCCGGTGAATATCAGCCGCTCGACGCAAAGCTGATCGCAGCCGGGCCAGAAGCTCGCCCACCCCGAAGGGCTTGGTGAGATAATCATCCGCTCCGGCGTCCAAGGCATCGATTTTTCCGCGTTCCTGCCCGCGGGCTGAAACGATAATAATCGGAACCTGTGACAATTGACGGACTTCCTTGAGCAGTTCCAGACCATCACGGTCCGGCAGTCCCAAATCCAGTATCACAGCATCGGGTGAGTCCTGGCCAACTAGCCGCATTCCCTCCGCAGCGGTAGTCCCCTCCAGCACGCGATAATTCTGGCCTTCCATGGAAATACGCAGAAACCGTCGAATCGCCGGATCATCTTCAACTACCAGAATCAGTGCGCCGGATGTCACCATAAAAACTATCACACCGGCCACGCATAATTTAGTCAACTGCTTCCTGAATGTCTGACAAATATTGCACATCAGCACGCCCTCCGGCGGATCGCGTTTCCCGTCCGATTGTGGATTCTATCGGCGCATGGGCTACAGGGGCGGCGCAGAGGTTATGAGTTGTCGGTAGCGGGGATTGTTATCTGGAATTCCGCACCGCCGCCGTCGCGATTGCGGGCGGTGATGCTGCCGTGGTGGAGTTGGATGATGGCCTTGCAGATGGCCAGGCCAAGGCCAAGGCCGACGTGATGAGCTGACGATTGTCCGCGGAAGAATTTCTCAAAAATGCGCTGGGTATCATGCGGCGGCAGGCCGGGACCGCGGTCCATAACGCGAATGAGAATGGAATTTGCGCGCGCAACGGCGTTGATTTCAATGGGCGTCTGGGTTGGAGCGTGCGCGATGGCGTTTTCAATCAGATTGGACAGGACCTGTTCAATGAGTACCGGATCGCCGCGAACCGTTGGAAGAGATGCGGGAATAAGAACTTGAAATGCACGGTGTTGTTCGTTATTTCGCCATCGGGCTACAGCGGAAATGATGACCTCCCGGATATCGACGATATCTTTTTGAATTGCGAGATTGCCGGACTCCAGGCGGGTCATTTCCAGAAGTTTTCCGATCAGGTCCTCCATGCGTTGTGATTCACGGGAAATGGTTTGAAGCAATTCGTCACGGGTTGCCTCGGACATGGATGCTCCGGCCTGAAGAATGCTGCTGGCGGAGCCGGTGATGGCGGCCAGCGGTGTGCGGAGATCATGGGAAACAGCGGATAAAAGTGTATTGCGGAGCACTTCAAGTTCGGTGCGTTCCCAGGCGCGGTGGGATTCCTCGGAAAGCATCATGCGTTCCAGTGCCACGGCAATTTGCGCGGTGAAGGCTTCCAGCGTGCGTGATTCATCAGGATGGGTGAACTGAACCGGCGTCAATGGAACAACACACAAGGCACCCAGTGTTGATTTCACGCCTTTGAGCGGCAGATAGATGGCTCCGGCGGATGGCAGCGTGGAAGTGCCGACACCGGCCTTTTCACCATGGCGGATGACCCAATCCGCCACGCCGAGTTCTTTATCATCGACCTTTAATCCAGGTGAACCGTAAGTTAACGCGGGCCGGCCAGAGGCATCAGGGAGAAATACACCGGCCGGGGAGGCGAAGAATTCCGTGATGTGTCCAATTGAAACATGGAGCAGGGCGTTATGATCCGGACAGAGAAGCAATTCCCGGCTTAATCGCAGCAGCGACTCGGTGCGTTGCTCGCGCGACCGGGAAAGCCGCTCCAAATCCCGCAGTTGAGCTGTCAGCGTGCTGATATAGATTCCGGTAACCAGCATGGCGGCGAAGGTGAGCAGGTATTGCGTATCGGAAACGGCGAAGGAGTAGTAGGGGGGTACCACGGTGAAATCAAACGCGGCAAAGCTGAGAACGGCGGTAAGAATGCCCGCCACTCGGCTGTGGCGTGCGGAAATCCAGATCACGCCGAGCAGATAAAACATGATAACATTGATATCGGACAGGCCCAGCGTGTGATAAAGAAAAATGCCCAACGCCGTATTGAAAGCGACAACGCCGATGGCCCATGTTATTCCCCGCCGATCCCAAAGCCGGGTTTGTTTTACAGGCAATGCCGCAGTTGGCTCGGCGTCTTCGCGAATGAGTTCCAGGTGAATGTCTCCACTGCGCAGAATCAGGCGGTCCACAAATGAGCGGCGCAGCCAGCGCCGCCAGCCACGATCCGCGGGCTTGCCAACGATTATTCGGGCAACATGACGACTCTGAGCATAGGCAATAATTTCCTGATCCGGATGCAACCCGGAAAGCGTTACCGCTTCTCCGCCAAGCTGCTCGGCCAAATTCAACGTGCGTGCCACACGCTGGCGATCAGATTCGGATAAGCCTGGCGGTTTTGCGGTTTCAACGTAAGCGGCGATCCAGGGGGCTTTCCATGCCGCTGCCATGCGCGCGGCGGTTCGTACCAGATTGGCGGAAAAGGGACTTGGGCCAACGCACACTAAAATGCGTTCAGATACCGCCGACGCGCGAGCGGTGGTATCGCCCTGTCGCAGCGTGTCAATATCCTGATTGATGCGATCGGCTGTGCGTCGTAAAGCCAATTCGCGCAGCGCCAGCAGATTTCCCAGCGTAAAAAAATGCCGCAAGGCGGTGGTAGCCCGGTCCGGCGAATATATTTTCCCTTCCTGCAGCCGTTCAATGAGTTTTTCCGGCGGCAGATCCACGAGTTGTACTTCATCGGCGGATTCAAAAACCGAATCGGGCAGCGTTTCCTGAACTTTTACACCAGTGGCCCGCTCCACGATGTCATTAACCGATTCGAGATGCTGAACATTGAGGGTTGTGTATACATCGATTCCGGCGGCGAGGAGTTCCGAGACGTCCTGCCAGCGTTTGGCGTGCCGCATACCGGGGGCGTTGGTATGCGCAAGTTCATCAACTAAAATCAGCTCTGGCGCTTTGCTCAAGGCGGCGTCAAGGTCGAATTCTTTGAGCGTTGCTCCGCGATATTCCACCATTTTGTAGGGAAGAATATCCAAGCCTAAAAGCAATGATTCGGTTTCCGGGCGAATATGCGGTTCGGCATATCCCACCAATACGCGCACGCCGTCAATAGCCCGCCGCTGAGCTTCTTCGAGCATGGTATAGGTTTTGCCCACGCCGGCGGCGGCACCGAAGAAAATTTTCAGCTTGCCTCGGCGCAGAGATTCTTCTTGCCTGTTGACTTGGCGAAGCAGCGCATCGGGATTGGGGCGATCCGGTTGTTCCATGGTTGTCACCGATCAGTCTTTGAACGTCTTATGGTAGATGATAATCGATCTAAAGCCAAATTCAGCTCCAGCACATTAACGCGTGGCGCACCCAAAATTCCAAAGGTGCGCGCCTGGCAGAAGTGTTCCACAAGTATTTTTACTTCCGCAGGCGGCAGACCACGCGCCTTGGCGACACGATTCACCTGATAAAATGCCGCAGCCGGGCTGATGTCCGGGTCCAACCCGCTGGCGCTGGAGGTTACCAAATCCACGGGGACGGGTTCTTTTTCCATCGGATCAGCGGTGCGAAGGCGTTTGATCCGGCGTTGTACTGAGGCGAACAGCTTTGGATTTGTCGGCCCTGTATTGGAACCTGATCCGCAATCCCCCAGCGGGCCATTGTAGGCGGTATAAGGTACCGGTGAAGTGGCAGAGGGCCGAGGCCAGAAGTATTTTGGAGTGGAGAAATATTGGCCGATCAGACGCGATCCGACAGGCTTTCCGGCACTATTTGTTAACACGCTGCCATTGGCTTGCCACGGAAATACCGTTGCGGCAATACCGGTAACAAGCAATGGATACGCCAGACCGGTGATGGCGGACAAGATCACGAACACAACTATTGCCGGACGACATTGGGACCACATTATTTAAATCCTTTCGAACAGGGTTACTTACGCCAAGTGCATGGCCACGAGTGCCATGTCAATGAGTTTGATTCCGATGAACGGCACTATCAGGCCGCCGACACCGTAAAGCAGAATATTCCGCAAAAGCAGTTTGCCTGCAGGCATGGGGCGATATTTCACGCCGCGAAGCGCCAGTGGGATAAGGACAATAATAATCAGGGCATTGAAAATAACGGCGGACATGATGGCACTGTCCGGCGTGGCCAGGTGCATGATATTCAACCTTCCCATGGCGGGATAGATGCCGACAAATATCGCGGGAATAATGGCGAAATATTTACTGACATCATTAGCGATGGAAAACGTGGTTAAAGAACCGCGGGTCATCAACAGTTGTTTGCCGCTTTCAATAACCTCAATGAGTTTGGTTGGATTGGAATCCAAATCCACCATGTTGCCGGCCTCTTTGGCGGCCTGTGTACCGGAGTTCATGGCCACGGCCACGTCTGCCTGCGCCAGCGCCGGCGCATCATTAGTACCGTCACCGGTCATCGCGACCAGCCGGCCGCCTTGCTGATATTCGCGTATGAGTTTGAGCTTGGTTTCCGGGGTGGCCTGGGCGAGAAAATCATCCACGCCCGCTTCGGCGGCAATTGCGGCTGCGGTAAGAGGATTATCGCCGGTAATCATCACCGTTTTAATGCCCATGCGGCGGAGTTGGGCAAAGCGTTCTTTGATGCCGCCTTTGACAATATCTTTAAGTTCAATGACGCCTAAAACATTGGGACCGTCCGCTACCGCCAATGGCGTTCCACCACGGCGGGATATTTCGTCCACCGCCGTCTTAACCGATGCGCCAAATTCGCCGCCAAGCTCGGTCACATACGCGGCAATGGCGTCAGCAGCCCCTTTGCGGATTTTTCGGCCATCGAAATCCACGCCGCTCATGCGGGTTTGCGCGGTAAATGGTATGAATTGAGCGTGGAGGGAACTTAATTCTCTGCCGCGCAGCTTGTAGCGATCCTTGGCCAGCACCACAATACTACGGCCCTCCGGTGTTTCATCCGCAAAGGAAGATAGCTGTGCCGCATCGGCGAGTTGCTCAACGGTTACGCCTTTGGCGGGGATAAAATTTACCGCCTGCCGATTGCCCAATGTAATGGTGCCCGTTTTATCCAACAGCAACACATCCACATTACCGGCAGCTTCTACGGCGCGGCCCGAAGTGGCAATGACATTTTTTTGAATCATCCGATCCATACCCGCGATGCCGATGGCGGATAACAGGCCTCCGATGGTGGTGGGTATCAGGCACACCAAAAGTGCAACAAGCACGGTGAGGGTGACGGGAGCGCCGTGGCCGGCGGCGTTAACGGCGTATATCGAAAACGGCAGGAGCGTGGCCGTGGCCAGCAGAAAGATAATTGTCAGCTTGGCCAGGAGAATATTCAATGCGATTTCATTGGGGGTTTTCTGGCGTTTGGCCCCTTCCACCATGGCAATCATGCGATCCAAAAATGTTTCACCGGGATTGCAGGCCACGCGAATAATCAGCCAGTCGGAAAGTACACGCGTGCCACCGGTCACACTGGAGCGATCACCGCCCGATTCTCGGATAACCGGGGCCGATTCGCCGGTTATGGCCGACTCATCCACCGACGCTACGCCCTCAATGACTTCACCGTCGGCGGGAATTAAATCTCCGGCTTCCGCCAGGAGGATGTCGCCTTTTCGCAAGGTGGTGGCGGAAACATTTTGAACCGCGGCATCGCGGCGGGCTTCGGTGAGCTTTTTAGCGGGCGTATCGCGCCGGGCGCGGCGGAGCGTATCCGCCTGGGCCTTGCCGCGCCCTTCGGCCATGGCTTCAGCGAAATTGGCGAAGAGCACGGTAAACCAGAGCCACAGGCTGACACCAAGAATAAACCCGGGCGAGGCTTCGCCATGCCCGAAGAGTGCCTGGATAAATAAGGCGCTGGTTAACATACTGCCGATATAGACAACAAACATCACGGGATTGCGCACCTGGGTTCGCGGATCGAGTTTCTTAAAGGACTCAAGAACAGCGCGCCGCGCAATGGCACCATTGAAAAGAGAATTTGATTTTGCTGCCATGATTATTGCAACTCCAATTTGTGGTTATGGTCAAAGGAATACCGTCACGTCAATGCCAAAGATGAAAAGATTCAACTATCGGACCTAAGGCCAGGGCGGGTAGGAACGTCAAAGCGCCAATAAGCACCACCGTGGCAACAAGCCACGCGGTAAACAGGGCGTCATGCGTCGGAAGGGTTCCGCTGGAAACAGGAATCTGCTTTTTTCTCGCCAGGGAGCCGGCCAGAGCCAGCGTCGGCACAATTAGAAAATAGCGCGATCCCCACATAAGAAGGCCGCCGGCGATGTTGTAGAATGGCGTATTGGTACTAAGACCGGCGAAGGCGCTGCCGTTGTTATTACCTACGGAACTCGCCCAGTAAAGAATCTCCGAAAAGCCGTGCGCACCGGGATTTCCCAACGCACTGGTACCCATAACGGTCACGCAGGCGATGGCGGCAGTCACCAATACCAATGCCGGTGGAACCAGCACGCAAATCGTTGCCATTTTCATTTCAAAGGCTTCAATTTTCTTGCCCAGATATTCCGGCGTACGGCCTACCATGAGGCCGGCAATAAACACGGCGACGATGACAAACATCAACATGCCGTATAGGCCGGAGCCGACGCCTCCGAAAATCACCTCGCCCAATTCCATCAGCCACATGGGCACTAATCCGCCCAAGGGTGTATAGGAATCATGCATGGAATTGACCGAGCCATTGGAAGCGGCAGTGGTGGCGGTGGCCCAAATTGCGGAATCAGTAACACCGAAGCGTGTTTCCTTCCCCTCCATGTTGCCGCCGGACATCAGAGCCGATGGAGTCTGATTCACGCCCAATGCCGCCAATCTTGGATTGCCGCTATGTTCGGCCCAAACGCAACCGATCATCAGCGGGACAAATATGACCATCATTGCCGCGAAAATCGCCCAGCCCTGGCGCGTATCACCGACCATGCGGCCAAAGGTGTAACACAACGCGGCAGGAATCAGCAGAATCGCCAGAACTTCGAGAAAATTGCTCAGCGGATTGGAATTTTCAAATGGATGGGCGGAATTGACGCCAAAGAATCCGCCGCCATTGGTGCCCAGTTGTTTGATGGCAATCTGTGAGGCTGCCGGACCTAATGGCAATATCTGATGTTTCACCCATACCGTCTTATTAACTGTTTTGCCTGCGGCGTTCGTGCTGGATTGTACATAGCTAACCGGCTCAAGCAGCGGAACTTTTTTATACGGCGAAAGCGTCTGCACCACTCCCTGGGAGACCAGAATCAGTGCCAGAACAAACGATAGCGGCAGGAGGATATAAAGGGTGCTGCGTACCAGATCCACCCAGAAATTGCCGAGGTTGTCGGTCTGCTTGCCGCGTATACCGCGAATTAATGCCACCAGCACCGCCATACCCGTCGCCGCTGAGACAAAGTTTTGTACGGTCAGGCCGAGCATTTGCGTGAGATAACTCATGGTGGTTTCGCCGTTGTAGCTCTGCCAGTTGGTGTTGCTGATATAGCTGATCGCGGTGTTCCACGCCAAGTCCGGTGATACGGCACCGAGATGTTCCGGGTTCAGCGGCAGAAAACCTTGCAGGCGTTGCAAGGCATACACCGCCAAGCCGCCAAGCAAATTAAATACCAGTACGGCAATTGCATAGGTTTTCCACGTCATCGGCTGATCGGGCGTGATGCCTGCGAGCCGATAGGTCAGTCGCTCCAACGAGCCGAGCGGCTTATCAAGCCCGCATGGCTGGCCTTCATAGACACGGGCCATAAAAGCGCCCAGCGGCTTGACCAGTGCTACAAGCACGAGCACAAACAGCCCCATTTGAATCCAGGTATTGGCGGTCATCAAAATTTCTCCGGAAAAAGCATTGCGATAATCAAGTAAATCAAAATGGCACCCGCAAGCACCAAGCCGATCCAGTCCATGACACTCATCATCGATCTCCTAAAAATTCACATAGCTTGACCAGCGCCCAAGTAATTAAAGCCAGCAAGATCATGGCTCCGACATATAAAGCGTCCATACGCACACTCCTTATTAAGCACACGCCTTTCGCGTTGCATACCTGTAATTTTAACTGGGCCGATATCAAGATACTGTAAAAATGTAACTGTTTACCGTTCCGCAGCAAATATTCGCAATAACGACGCTGGCGCGATCGGTCATGCGTTGGTATGCTTACTGTCGCTATGGATGGTGAAGTAAAAATACATCGCAACAAGTTGGTTGCAAACGCGGTTGCGGATCAGGCCATCAGCGTTGCTCAATACCGTGAGGTGTGAGGTTTTTTAATGCAGCGTTTGGACAGTGACAACAATCAACATCACAACCACATACATACGCAAGGCCCAGAGGAGGATATCACTGCCCGGAGTTTTGTGACAGTTTCTCAAAATACGCTTTTACCGGATCGGCGTATCCTTTGGGCATGCTGCCGAGCATGGAGTCGGAAACTTTCCGCAAGGTTTTGTGACCCACGGTGGTGTTGTCCAAGGTCAATCGCGATTCAGCTTGGTTAATAACCTTCGCGGTATTAAGGCTTTGATTGGCTAACTTCTGATACAGCAACGCCGTATGATACTGATAGGCATTCATTGCTTTCTGCGCATCTTGCATGAGCACCGCGGATTCAATAAGTTTAAAATTGTTAAAGCCAGCGGCGCGTAATTGGATACGCAGCCGATCCGCCTGATTCAGCAATTGGGCCTGAATACCAGCCATGCGCTTTATATCTTTTCGCATTCCTTGTGGAGCCGGGCCTTCCAGTCCTTCGCCACCGTAGCCGGAAGACTTGCCGCCGCCGGTGGCGCCGCCCGGCGGCTGCTTGGAGGAATCTTTAATCTGACCGGAGCTGAACTGATCGCCGGTAAGGCGGGTAGGGGTGCGGCGGCCACCCTTATTGCTGGCGGTGGCTCCCACCATTTCACCACTGGCCCGGCCTTCACGACCGGAACCGCTGCGACCTTGAATTTCATCATTTTTCGGCATGGTATTGCCGGTGACGCCTTGCGCGCTCATATCGCTGATCGGGCCGTCGATGGCACCCCATCCGTTACCTTTGTTGATGGAATCATTCCATTTGCTGCCGAGACTTTCCATATCACTGGTGAGGTCTTCCTCATGTTGAAGCAGTTTGCCGATCATATCGGAAAGCTGGGAAGGCAGTGGTGGCGCGGGGACATCATTTTGCGTCACCGGCTCTTCCATTTCCCATTTATAGGTATCGGGCTTTTGGAGCAGCCATTTTTCAATATTGGAGTTTATTTTCTTTGCATCTTCCAGGCCTTCCTGTTCCAACGGCACAACGATCTTCATCGCTTTAGCGGCCAAGGCTCCTTTGGCCATGGCCATATCCACATTCATCTGTGCCAAGTCATCTTTGAGGGAAGCATTGGCCTGATCCTGTTCCGTGAGATTGCTTATATTCACCAGTTTCTGGTTGAGAAATTTCGACCACTTATCTTCAATGGCCTGCGCTTTGAGCAATTCATTTTTATCTTTCGCATCAAATTGATTAATCGGTTTTTCCGCTAATTTCATCGACGTGTTCATCACGCCACGCTGCTGCTTTTCCATTTTCTTCAGAGCCAACGCAAGTTGTCGCCATTGTTCCCGCCCCATATCCGGAAAGTTCGTACCCTGGTGGGACACCACGGAATCAATGTTCCCGGCGTTGGCTCCCGCCATGGCTAACAAGGCCTTGAGCGCATTAAGCACATTGAGTTGATGCGTGTGCAGTTTTGTAAATTCCAATGGCACCGCGTCGGCCTCGGAAACCAGCCCCAGATCATCCGCACGCGCCACCGCCACCGTCGCATCACCATGGGCAATGACGTCCAGAGCCTGTTGAATGGCGGCCATGGAATGAATGAATGGGAACTGCTTATAGGTGCTGTTCATAAACTGCCACAAATGACGCTGTCCCGCGGCCACCTGGGCCGCCGTGTGATGGATAGTGGCCAGAGGCGGTAAAAGATGTATGCCGTTACCCAGCACAATCAGGCCCTGTTGTTGCGCCAGCATTTTTTCCAGTCGCTGTTCCAGCAAGGCCCAGCGACTGTGCCCCATGGTGCTGGATGCGGAACTTTGCAACTTGACGGTATACACCCGCCCCAACGCGGTCTGCGGGCCATACTGATTCTGCCCAATGGTAAGCTGTCGATTGTCTGTGGCGGTAAAACGGTAATGGACGTTTTGGCCCAACTGATATTTCCGCGACGGTAGCGCCAGTATGGTGCGCACCGTGGAAAGCGTCGCCGGTCGGCCATTTTCGGCATTCGGAATCTGCCATTGTCGTAGGGTGGTAAAACTTCCACCATTGACCGCGATTTGCAGGGCCATGGCCCTCAGGCCGTAGTCAGCGGTGGCTTTGGCTTCCAAGGGGATATTGGCGCCGGGAAGCGCAAATAAATCTTTATGGGGAACCAGCACATGAATCATGGGCGGCGCATCAGCAGTGACCCGCACCAGCAGCTGGTCCGGCGCAGAGGCCGCGGAGGCCGGAAAACGTTGCAGCGCATTCCCGCGCGCATCATTAAGCAACCAGTGATAGCGAACTTTTTGCTCTGCAATCCAGGAAACGGCGAATGTTTTCTGATTGCTGGAAATGGCCGGGATGGTTTTTCCACCCGTTTGTTCGACCAGTGCAGTGGCCCCGATAACCGTGTGATCCAAGGTGGCGGCAAGACTGATTTTACTGCCGAAAGGTACTGTAACCGACGCGGCGGCCGGGTTAAACGCCGGTCCCTGTAAAATGATCGTCCGGGGCGGCAGATGGGTGTATGGAGGCGGTGTAATGTTGATCGCATATTGCTGGAGCGCGATTTTCGGCAACACGGTAAGATGATATTTTAGGCTTTGCGTTCCGCCAGCGCTCACCATATACGTAACATTCTCCGCTACGCTGGCAAGATGGAACCGAAAAGAACTGTAATGCCGCCCGAATGGTATCATCGCCGCTTTTTGGTGGGCGCCGCTTTGGAAATGCAGATACAGATTCGTGGCTACCAGTTGATGGCCGGGCGTATTGATGCGGACCATAAAATCCACCGGTTCCCCCGCCAGAATAGTTTCATTTCCGGGCTGTACCGCCAGTATTTGGGCGATTCCCCGCGTCGGAACAAACCGCCCTGGGGCGGATAATACGGCCAGACCATACCCCATCTGGTGGTGAAAAAATAATCCCACGAGAACACAAGCCAACACGATGACCCCGGCGCGCAGGCACGTCTTACGCTGCTGCGGCCAGGGGGCGACTGCGGAAAGATCGTCCGCTTCGACCGCGGTGCTGATTTCCTTGAGCACCTGCGGAATCAGCACGCTGCGCATATCGGTACGACCCGCAGAGGGTAGCGGCAGTTTTTCCAATTCATCGGCCAGAAGAACGGCATTGATGAAGTGATTATCCAACGGCAATTGCTGGGCGGCGGCCTGCTCTTCCACCCAGCGTGCAATTTGACCATACGCAGGACGCCTCCAGATTATATCATGAAGAAACCACCAGTAGCCAATGGCGATGGATGTTGGAATGGCGGCCAGCAGCAGCCAAACCACCCAGGCCCCGGCGTACGATCCGAGCAAACCCGCAGTCAAAAGAGCCATGGTGGCCACCGGACCGACCAGCACCGCGAACCGCGCCACGGCGCCGATGAACATCGCCAGACGAAAACGGTTCCCCGCTTCCTCCAGTTTTTGCAGAATTGCGTTGAACTCCCTCGGTAACGGACTGGAAGCATTGATGCTCGTCATATCAGATTCCCTAAGCGTTGAGCTAATCGGGCGGCGATATTTTCCGATGCCATTACCCAACTAATTCTCACGTTTATTATACCGCGGTTTGGCCCCAGACAGAACATCCGGAAGTCATCGCCTCAGCCGCAGGCGCGGCAACTTATTCGGGCGATGCCGCAATAGTGTTAAATCGGTGGTAAAATAGCGTCGTTTGCCCGCTATATGGCCACAGGCCCCTTTACAAGCGATTTCATTGCGTAACTATGACAGTGTACGGGGGTTGGAGTATACTAGGGTGTTGATGTGCTGATAACCGCAGTCGCAATGGAACGCGAAGCGGAGGCTTTTAAGTCGCAACGAAGCATCAGGTACGGACAAGGAATTCATGAGTAAAATACTGCTGGCTGTTTCCGAACAATGGTCGGGCGACAAACGCTTGGACACTTTGGGCCAATGGGCCAACCGCTTTGATGCTCCCATTATCGCGGTACACGTGGTGGTGGGACTTTCCGAAAACACCAAAGAAGAAAGCCCGGGCGAGCGCGCGCTCAAAAGTGTGGTGGGACAATTAAAAAAGACCAATCCCCGTGTGGAATCGCTGCTTTTATTTGCCAATGACCTTGCCGACGGCATCTTTCAGGCCGCCAATGAACACGGCGCCACCATGATTGTTATGGGGCTTTCCCGGCAAGGTGTTCTGGAACGGCTTATTGAGGGCAACATTCAGCGGGTGATACTCAATAAAAGTCAATTGCCCATTCTGGCGCTGCCGGCGGATTGGAATGGCATCATCTAACGGTACCGGTTTTGTCACTATTTTATGAAGGTAAGATAAGAACATGAATGCGCCAGGGACCTCGGCAAATTCCAATCTTGATTTCCGCGCCAGCCGCAACTGGGCATTGTTGGAACCGTCCGGAGATTTTGTGGCTCGCCATAATGGGCCCTCGGAAGATGAAATTGCCGTGATGTTGCGCGCTGTGGGGGTACAATCCCTGGACGAAATGGTGGATAAAACCGTGCCGACCGCTATCCGGATGAGTCACAAGCTCGCTTTACCGGCGCCGCTTTCCGAACCAGCGTTGTTGGCCAAATTGCGGGTGATGGGGGCGAAAAATAAAGTATTCCGCACATTGATCGGCATGGGATATTATGGCTGCGTAACCGCGCCGGTGATACAGCGCAACATTCTTGAAAATCCCGGCTGGTACACATCCTACACGCCTTATCAGGCTGAAATTGCCCAAGGACGGTTGGAAGCGCTGATGAATTTTCAGACCATGGTGGCGGATCTCACCGGATTGCCGATCACCAATGCTTCTTTATTGGATGAAGCTACCGCCGCCGCCGAGGCCATGGCCATGTGCCACGCCATAGCGGAACCGGGACGCAATGTATTTTTTATGGTGGACAATTGCCATCCACAAACCCTGGAAGTAGTCCATACACGAGCCTTGGGATTGGGAATTACCCCCGTGATTGCACCGGCCGCGCAGATTGATTTTAAATCGGGGAACATTTTCGGTATCCTGCTGCAATATCCGGCCACAGATGGCCAGATTATCGTGTTGGATGATCTGACCGCGCAAGCCCATCATGCAGGTATGAAGGTGGTGGTGGCAACAGATTTATTAGCGCTCACGCTTTTGCGCCCACCCGGAGAGTTTGGCGCGGATATTGCGGTGGGTTCCAGCCAGCGTCTGGGGATGCCGATGGGTTACGGCGGCCCACACGCCGCATTTCTGGCGGCGCGGGCGGAATTTACCCGGAAAATGCCGGGCCGCATTGTGGGTATATCGCGTGATGTCAACGGTGAACCGGCCTATCGGTTGGCTATCCAAACGCGCGAGCAGCATATCCGACGCGAAAAAGCCACCAGCAATATCTGCACGGCCCAGGTTCTGCCCGCTATTGTCGCCGCCGCCCATGCGGTATATCTCGGCCCACGCGGCCTGACGGATATGGCTTGGCGCATCCGCGCCTGGGCGCTGGTATTGGCCGGTGGACTCCAGAGGCTGGGTTGTCGACTCATGTACGAACAATTCTTTGATACGCTGCGGATTATTCCTCCCTACGGCATAAGCACGCAACAACTGCTGCGGGATGCCGCCGCACACAAATTTAACTTTCGGATTTTCAACGACGGCACCATCGGCATAGCGTTGGATGAACTGACGGATCTGGAGGAAGTCCATGCGCTGATGCATGTATTTTCACAAGGTCGACCATTGCCCTATCTTCTCAATGAGGTCGTACAGAATATGCATGTGGAATATCCCATGACCTTGGCCCGCACCGGCCGCTTTCTCACGCATCCGGTGTTTAACACCCATCACAGCGAAACACAAATGCAGCGTTACTTGCGAATGCTGGAATCCAGGGATTTGTCGCTGACCACTTCCATGATTCCGCTGGGATCATGCACCATGAAGCTCAATGCGGCGGCGGAGATGATGCCCATTACCATGCCGCAATGGGCCGATATACATCCTTTCTGCCCGCCCGATCAAGTCGGCGGCTATCAGATTCTTATGGGGCAACTGGAGCGTTACCTATGCGAAATTACCGGATTTTTCGCGGTGTCCTTCCAACCCAATGCCGGTTCACAGGGCGAATATAGCGGCCTAATGACCATCCGCGCGTATCATGCCGCGCGAGGACACGGCGGGCGTAATATCTGCCTGATTCCCGTCTCGGCCCATGGTACCAACCCAGCCAGCGCCACGTTGGCCGGGCTGCACGTGGTGTCGGTGGCATGCGATGAACAAGGGAATATTGATCTGGCGGATTTACAGCGACTGGCCACGCAATATCAGCAAACTTTGGCCTGTCTGATGGTGACGTACCCATCCACGCATGGCGTGTTTGAAGAGCATATCCGGGAAATCTGCGATAGTGTTCATGCTAACGGCGGACAGGTTTATATGGATGGTGCAAACATGAATGCCCAAGTCGGTCTGTGCCGCCCGGCCGATATCGGGGCCGATGTTTGCCATCTGAATTTACATAAAACCTTTTGCATTCCCCATGGCGGCGGTGGTCCGGGGATGGGACCGATTGCCGTCGCGGAACATCTGGCACCATTTTTACCGGGCCATCCCGTTATTGGTATGGGCACGGCCAAGTCACTGGGTACAGTTTCCGCCGCGCCTTACGGCAGCGCTCTCATGCTGCTGATTCCCTGGGCGTACATCAGCCTTATGAGCGGTGCGGGGCTGACCCGCGCCACGGAGCTGGCCATCCTTAACGCCAATTACATGGCGGCGCGCCTTAAAGATTACTATCCCATTCGTTTTGTCGGAGCCCACGGCTTTTGCGCCCATGAATTTATCGCGGACGCCCATGAATTCGAGGCCTCCGCGAGCGTTAAAGTGGAGGACATCGCTAAACGTCTTATGGATTATGGCTTTCATGCGCCGACCATTTCCTGGCCGGAGCATGGCGCCTTGATGATCGAGCCTACCGAAAGTGAAAGTAAGGCGGAGCTGGACCGTTTTTGCGATGCGTTAATTGCTATTCGCCAAGAAATCAGGGAAATTGAAACCGGTCAAGCTGATCGCAAAAATAACGTGCTGAAAAATGCCCCGCACACCGCCCGAATGCTGGCCGCCGATCCCTGGCCATTTCCGTACAGTCGTGAAAAAGCGGGTTATCCGCTGGCCTATCTGAAAATTCATAAATTCTGGCCGGTGGTGGGCCGAATCGACAATCCTTATGGAGATCGTCATTTAATATGTACCTGTCCGCCGCCGCAAGCGGAGGATAATGTATGACCCCAATGATGGAGGAATTTATGGATGTGTTGCCGGGACTCTCAAACCGGTATAGGCATCTGCGTGCGGAGAGCCGGCTGCTCAACAACGAGATTGCGAAAACATTCGACAAGGATACGATTTTGCGCGCTGCAAAAATGCTGGGGATGCTGCACGGCAAAACCATTACCGGGGAGTTGGAACTGGCCTCCGAGCTTATTCCGGAATTTGCGACGTATGGTGTATTTACCGACGGCGAAAACCTGGTTCAACGTTTTCGCTGCACCCATCCCCAGGCCGATCCGGTTCGCCAAATGATCCTTGACGCCAAGTCGCAGGCGATTTTCACATTTATCGGTGTGGTTGAGACATACCCCACGGAAAGTGCGATGGTGGTGGAGGATTTGCTTCTGGACAATCAGCGGATGCTTCTGGCCGACGGCAGCTTAAGCGCCGGTGCTGCGGCGGGCGATGTTATTTGCGCCCGCATGATCCATGTTGAACCATTTTGGATGACCACCGGTTTGGGAATGTCCATGGGTATGAATACGCGGGATCCAGCGCTGCTGGATTATATTGCCACTGGTGTACCAAGGATATTAAGGACGGATCCGGATAATTGTGACCTCCTGCATGGGGAGTTTGCTGCCGCAATCGTAAAAATGATGATCTCCGATCATCGGGAATGCGATGAATATGAGGATAACGGCAGCGACACAAACGAGGTTGCGTCGGAACCGGTTGAACTTTTGCAGTCTCAGCGGGTGGAGCGCAATGCCCCGTGCCCCTGCGGCAGCGGAAAAAAATACAAGAAATGCTGCGGTCGATGACGCGCGTGTGCCGTTGCGGATCATCGAGTGTCTGATGAAGAACCACCGGCATTTTGTGGTCTGGCCGCGTAGCGACGACCAGGTAATTTTTTCCCGCACGCTGGTGCATATGCACGCCATGCGTTGGCGTGTGGCGCATCGCGCGCTGGGGCGGTGGCATATTCACTGGGCGTGGCAATTTTTCCGGGCGGTGGCGAAATCGGCTCAAAACAAGCCATTTGCAGCATGACCTGGGGCTTTCGCAGAGGGCCTAAGCGGGTGAGGACACCCGCGCTCCCAGGGGTGCCCGGAAAAATTGCCACGCCCTATTCACTTCCCAACGCCGACGGAAGACGCGGTTCATAGCGCGGACACGAACGGATGGTGTTGCGCATAAAAAGACCCGGACGAATCTTTCGATCCGCCCGGGTCATAAATCTGGCACTCACCTACTCTTGCGCGTAAGCACTACCATCGGCCGTCAGAGCTTTACGGTGCTGTTCGGAATGGGAAGCAGTGTTACCCCTGACGTAAAGGCACCAGAAAACCGGAAGAGCTGGTTTCCCAACTCATCCAGGGAATTTCAGTGAATATTCAAATGTCAAACTCGCCCTTTGGCGAATGAAGATTGCGTGAGTGTAACAACAAGACCCGAAAAGCCAAGCATATCAAAAGACGCTTGGTTACAAAAGTGGCGCTGAACACTGTTGATAATAATCGCTCCAGGCAAGGAACGATCAAAGATCAAAGTGGTCAAGCCAGTCGCCTGTTAGTACCGGTCAGCTCAATACATTACTGTACTTACACTTCCGGCCTATCAACCAGCTAGTCTAGCTGGAGGCTAGTGGGGACATCTCATCTTGAAGGAGGTTTCACGCTTAGATGCTTTCAGCGTTTATCCTGTCCGGACATAGCTACCCAACGATGCCCCTAGCGGGGCAATTGGTATACCAGAGGTCCGTCCATCCTAATCCTCTCGTACTAGGGATGAATCTTCTTCAAATGTCCTGCGCCCACGGCAGATAGGGACCGACCTGGCTCACGCCGGTCTGAACCCAGCTCGCGTACCGCTTTAATTGGCGAACAGCCAAACCCTTGGGACCGCCTTCAGCCCCAGGATGCGATGAGCCGACATCGAGGTGCCAAACCGCGCCGCCGCTATGGACGCTCGGGCGCGATCAGCCTGTTATCCCCGGAGTACCTTATATCTGTTGAGCGATGACCCTTCCACTTGGAATCACCGGATCACTTGGTCCTGCTTTCGCATCTGCTTGTCATATCCGACTCGCAGTTAAGCTGGCTTATGGCCATGCCCATACAGCGCGATTTCCATACGCGCTAAGCCAACCTTAGAACTCCTCCGTTATCTTTTAGGAGGAGACCGCCCCAGTCAAACTGCCCACCTAGCAGTGTCCCACAACCGGATTCACGGTATGTGGTTAGAATTCAAGAGTAGCAAGGGTGGTATTTCACATTGTGACTCCCCACCGGCCGAAACCGGTGGATCAACGCCTCCCACCTATTCTACGCATGCGACACCTGAGGTCGCTACCAGGCTGCAGTAAAGGTTCACGGGGTCTTTCCGTCTTGCCGCGGGACTGTGGTATCTTCACCACAACTCCAATTTCACCGAGTCTCCCTTTGAGACACTGGTCCAGTGATTACGCCATTCATGCGCGTCAGAACTTACCTGACAAGGAACTTCGCTACCTTAGGACCGTCATAGTTACGGCCGCCTTTTATCGGGGCTTCAGTCGTCAGCTACACCTTGCGGTTGACCGTCTTCCTTAACCTTCCGACAGCGGGCAGGCGTCAGTCTGTATACGTAAGCTTGCGCTTTAGCACAGACCTGTGTTTTTGATAAACAGTTCCCAGACCCTTTTCTCTGCGGCCCATCTTGCGATGGGCACCCCTTATCGCGAACTTACGGGGGAAAATTGCCTAGTTCCTTAAAGGGAGTTGTCTCGAGCGCCTGAGGCTATTCGCCTCGTCTACCTGTGTCAGTTTGTGGTACGGGCATACATGTTGTCCGGAGACGGCTTTTCTTGGCTGCAACTTTGCCGGCTTTGGCATCCAGGGCCTGGGCCTTGCGGCACACCCACGTCTAACCGGGTGACCGGCTCCATTACAGCGTCACGTTTCCATCAACCTTCATGTACGGTGCAGGAATATTAACCTGCTGTCCATCGTCTACGCCTTTCGGCCTTAACTAAGGACCCGACTAACCCTGGGCGGATTTACCTTCCCCAGGAAACCTCAGACTTACGGCGAGCAGGATTTTCACCTGCTTTATCGTTACTCATGCCGACATACGCACTTGCTGCCGCTCCAGCCGTTCTTCCGATCGACCTTCACTGCTGACAGCAACGCTCCTCTACCGATCCAAATTGCTTTGGATCCCGCGGCTTCGGCGAATACCTTATTCCCGTTCATTTACGGCGCTTTAAATCTCGGCCAGTAAGCTATTACGCACTTTTTAAATGGTGGCTGCTTCTAAGCCAACATCCTGGCTGTCACGGAATTAAAACTTCCTCTATAACTAAGATATTCTTTGGGGCCTTAGCCGGCGATCAGGGTTGTTTCCCTTTTGACCCAGGAGGTTATCCCCCCGGGTCTTACTCCCGTGAAACTCGCACCGGTATTCGGAGTTTGATTGAAGCAGGCAGCCTTGCGGGCCCCTGACTTCATTCAGTAGCTCTACCCCCGGTTTGATATAGCACGAGGCTACCCCAAAAGGTATTTCGAGGAGTACCAGATATCTCCACGTTTGATTAGACTTTTACTCCTCCCCACAGGTCACGACAGACTTTTTCAACAGTCACGTCTAGCGGTCCTCCTGAAGCGGTTAAGCTCCATTCAACCTGCCCATGGGTAGATCACGTGGTTTCGGGTCTAAAGCTCACGACTTAATCGGCCTGTTCAGCCTCGGTTTCCCTGCGCCTCCGGTCCTTAAGACCTTAGGCTTGCCGTGAACAATAACTCGTCGGCCCATTATGCAAAAGGTACGCGGTCAGGCCACCCTTTCGGGATCCGCCCTTCCACGGACTGTAGGTATACGGGTTCAGGTGCTTTTGACTCCGCTCATCGCGGTGCTTTTCAACGTTCAATCGCCCTACTGGTTCGCTATCGGTCGTACAGGAGTATTTAGCCTTGGGCGGTGGTCCGCCCGGATTCACACGAGGTTTCACGAGCCTCGCGCTACTCTGGTACCTCTAGGGGTTTTGCAGTTTTTCTTTACAGGGCTTTCACCTTCTTTGGCCCGCCATTCCAGGCAGTTCAAGTAACCACTAGACACCCATATTGAGGCCCGCAACCCCAGGGTTACCCCTGGTTTGGGCTGTTCCGCGTTCGCTCGCCACTACTGACGGAATCGATTTCTCTTTCTGTTCCTGCAGGTACGTGAGATGTTTCAGTTCCCTGCGTTCGCTCGCACCCGCCTATGCATTCAGCGGGCCGTGAATGAGTTGCCTCATTCGGTAATCTCCGGATCATAGCTTGTTTGCCAGCTCCCCGGAGCATTTCGGAGGCTACACCGACCTTCATCGCCTCTGTACGCCAAGTCATCCACCGTATACCCTTAGTAGCTTGACCACATTGATTTTTAACCGTCCCGTCACGCACTTTAGTGCAACCTCCTTGCGAAAGTCGTCATAAAATACACACTTGGAATTGTCAAAATCAACTTGCCTGACAGGTTTAGGTTCTGCCAAACTGTGGTCGGGGCCACTTGAGTAACTCTGGTTGGCATTTCCGGAGTGCCCGGAAATGCACTTTCTTTAGCGCTCTTGACTGTACTTCCACTTATGCCCGCAGTCCATCAACCTTAGCGGTTTCCCGCCACGCCGACAGCCTACTTGCACTTATGAAAGCACAACTTAGCTTTATTATGTGGAGTTGTTGTTACCACATCACGCAATCTTCACTTGTCAAAGAACACCGGACAAACGACAAAAATTCATCGGTTGTCGGCACTTGATTATCGTCGGTTCAATTACAACAGACCAATAAGCATGTGCTGAAAACCATTAGTACGAATTATCGTTTTTACGTTGGCCTTCGGATTTCGCCTCCGGCCCCGCTTCAGGTGGGAATCCAGTCAGGCGAGTTCATCCGATACAAACCACCGATTTTGTGATTCGCAATCGCGACTCCTTACTTTTCATCGGTTGCACACCAACCGAATGTCGATTTCCTTTATCTTCGTTTGGAAAGGATTTCAACCTTCCAAAACTCAACCCGCTGAAGATCATTTCTTCAACCGAGTACATTATTGTATCACGCTTTTGCGGCTTGTCAACTGTACCGCAAAACGTTCTTTTCGCGGCGTCAGAATCAGGCTTAACCCAACGCTTTCACCACGCCAACAACATACTTATATCCCATTATCCAAGTCTTGTCAAATCAGTAGCGCTTCCCACACATCTAAGAGTGTGCCGGCGTTTTATTCGGATTGCAAAAATGCGGCAAAAACAGTGGCTCTGGCGAGAAACCGGGTCCACCATTAGCCGGGCCAGTACTGCGTTCCTGATACAATTTCTGACGTTACGACCATTCCTGTGGAGTGTTATGTTGCGGCAGCCAGAAGGTTAGTCGATGATATTATTGAGCCGGGCATCACACGGCGGGTGGTGGCCATAGAGTTGGATTCACTGCTGACCAAACGTGATGTCCGGCCAGCTAAAAAGCACGGTTTACCACCCCGGTAATCCGTGTGGAGAAAAGGCCATGACGTCCGAGCAGAATATCCCCGAAATTGATGAAACCACGATGGTGCTCCTGACTGCGGCAGTGGCGGCGGCAATGGAAAAGTGCCCGTTGCGTATTAAACAAATACGTATGATCAACTACTGTATGGCAGCATGGCGCGATTTTATAGGTAAATGTCAATGAAAATTGAGAATCTTGATGCAAACGCTCTTTTTCAATGAGCTTGATTCCACAAATATCGAGGCCACGCGGCGGTGGCGTGCGGCGGATCAATCGTCGCCGATACCACCCCTCCCTTTTGCGGTGGTAGCCGCGCGACAGGTGGCGGGGATGGGAAGGGCAGGCCGATCATGGAAAAGCCCCGTTGGCGGCTTGTGGCTTAGCGTGGCGTGGCCATTGCGGCTAAGCGCGGAAGCCTATGCGCCGGCTCCTCTGGCGGTGGGCCTGGCGGCCACCGAAGCATTGCAGGACTGTTGCAGTGTAAACTGCGCCATTAAATGGCCCAATGATCTGCTGGTAAATGATAAAAAGCTGGCGGGCGTGCTTTGCCAGTGTGAACTGGGCGCGGCATACCCCGTGCTCATTGCGGGGGTGGGAATCAACGGAAATTTTTCCGCGACCATATTGGGTGGTGATCTACGGCAGCCGGCGACTAGTATCTATGATGAAATCGGACAGCCCGTCGATCTTCAGGCCCTGCAAATATCTCTCATTAAAAACATACGTCAAAACTTGGAATATCTTGAGGAAGGGCGGTTTGCGAGCTTGCTTTTGCCGCGCATCCGCCAGCGCCTTGCCTGGCGGAATCAACCGGTAATTTTTGGACATGATTCGCGGGGGCGGTTTCTTGAAGGTCAATTAGTGGATGTAACAGAGACCGGCCACGCGGTGCTTGTGACCAATGCCGGTCGGCAGACGGTTTTCAGCGGGGAGCTGCGCTTACGCGCCGCGAATGTAATGGATGAAGGGAATTAAATAATGTCTTAGCCTAACGGGTCCTATCCCGTTCTTACCGCCGACGAAGCTGCCGCCATGATCTTTTACGGCGCGACGGTTGGATTCAGGGGTTTTTACTTCTGCCGGAAATGTCAAGGCCACACCGCGTGCCATTGCCGCCCGCGTCCGGCAAATACATACCACTGGCAAGCCCTTTCAAATACGGTTGCTGACGGGAGCCTCTACCGGCAGTAGTTGCGATGAAATGCTGGCCGAAGCCCAAGCCATTGCCTGGCGTGCGCCGTAGCAATCTTCCTCGGCCTTGCGCCAAGAGATGAATTCCGGCAAGATGGAATTTATTGATACGCCTCTTTCACATGTTCCGCAAACGGTAGTCCAGGGATTTTTTGGTAAAGTGGATTTGGGCCTGTCACGTTTCTGCAACGCGGCGATTTGATAATGGGATTAATGATATTAATCCGGCTCCGGGATTGAGCCAGATACGTTACTGCGCGAGTTAATCCCAATCTGCAACTTTCCATTATCAAGATACCGTATACGGGTGGCGGAAGATTCTTTCCACTGCAGGTCGCCGTCGCTGCGGTGCATACAGCCGCGGAAAAAGACCCTGAAAAGAGCCATTATTTTACGTATCTGCGGCACACACATATTTTCCCGACGGCAACGCGAAGAGATGGAAACCTCTGCTTTGGCCTTGATATTGCCATTGTCGACTGGCTTGGATTCCCCGACCGCGATGAAGATTAACCGATTCTCCGTTGATGGAAATTGACCGCCATGATCGGCTTCGCACCGGAACACCGGCTAACGCTCTAATGGGAGACGGTAGATCAATAGACATTTCAAAATGATCGCGGCTATTGTTGATGTCAACGGCAATCAAGCCATGGGTGGCGAGCATGGATGCTGAAATGTGTTTGACATTGCCAGGCTGGGGTAGAATCTGGCATTGAATGCTGCCGGGAGACACAGGCGAGATGCCCGCCATTTTTTGTGACATGAGCGTCAACGGCCCTCCGGACCATCCATGATTATAAGACCCGTTATATCCATCGCAGTCCCATCTTTCTGGAAGTGTGGAGATTGGTAAGGATAAAAAACGGGCGTAACGTTTTTTCATCCGGGCGATGGCCGCATTGGGCTGGTTCATATGAAATAGCGATTCCAGAACATATTTTTCCATATAAGGGCTGGCATGCATTTGGGTTTGCAACACCTTCAGCAGCGATGGAAACTGTGGCTCTTTCGCAAAGCCACAAAGAATGGCCATGGCATTGCCACGGTCGTCCGTCTGGCCTTTGTAATCCCTGCTGCGATAGGCCGTGCCATTCCAGTAAGCCGTGTTAAAGTGCGAGGCGATGCTATGCATGGCATGTTGATAATCGGGAATATCGGCATGATGGCCAGTTAGTTTGGCCATCTGAACCGCCGACTTTAAGGCCAGATAAAGCCAGGTATTATCCAATAGACGTCCGTCGATATTGTTTCCCCAGTCATACCAAGGCCATCCCCCATGTCGATGTGATGCCAAGCCATCTTTTTCCAACGAATAAAGACTCAAATATCGGCGCGCATGTGAATATGCGGCGCGAATAGTGGCGGCATCACCGGTATGCAGATAATAGGTCCAGAAGCCATACCACCCGATACTTGCAAGCATCTGACTGGGCAACTCATTTTGCGTATAAAGCGATGGTACCGGTGCGTAAAGCACGCCGGTTGCCGGCTCCTGCCACCCCACCAGATTGTCGATGGCCTTTTTGAGCAGTCGATCAGAACGCCGATCCAGTGAATAAAAAGTCTGGCCCAGATCAATAACGACATCGCCCCACCACAGGCCACGCTCACGATCGGGGCAATCTGAATAGTTATCACGCATGTTGACGTAGAGCGTCCGTTGTGCCCGCTTCCAGAGCTTATTCAACACCGGATCAGAACTGTTAAAATGACCGGCGAAATCGCAATTATAGCCACTCTCCCGATAGCCTAACTGTATGATTTTTACGCCCGGCGGAACGCTGTACACAACGTGTTCGCCGTTCATCCAACCCAGCGATTCAAATTCTTGTACACCCTGTTTAGTCACGTATTGCGAACGTACGGAATAATCACCTGGAAAATACCGATCGGTGCGAATGTCAATAACCAGTCCGGCCGGCGCGTCAACCTTTAGATAGGGTGTGATCTGCGCATCATAGGGCAATTGACACCACACGCGAGT
>JBMFGW010000043.1:0-3718 GCA_049977145.1 Phycisphaerae bacterium | reverse complement strand
AACCAGTCCGGCCGGCGCGTCAACCTTTAGATAGGGTGTGATCTGCGCATCATAGGGCAATTGACACCACACGCGAGTCCCCTTGAAGCCCTCGCCTAATTTAGATTGATTCAAAATGGACAGCACCGGAAA
Source organism: Phycisphaerae bacterium (assembly GCA_049977145.1). GTDB lineage: Bacteria > Planctomycetota > Phycisphaerae > WQYP01 > WQYP01 > JAMDCX01. Next base: position 3,586 of record JBMFGW010000043.1, on the reverse strand, counting down.
ATGCAGGGATTCTCCCGGTTTTAATGCCTTAATCTCATGGTCATTGACGTAAGGCCGGATCCCGGTGTGTTTCCAGAACGCCACCGGTCGCGGCTTAATGGATCCCCAAGGCTTATCCCCGGCAACACCTTTTTCCACTGCTTCTGGCCAAGCAGAATCGTCAAATTCCGCATGAACCCAATCCGCAATATCTTTGCGAGCATCAAAGTGAACATTCCATTCTGACAGCCGATAGTTGGGGGTAGGCGGATCGCACGGGCCATAGGCCGGATGGGCCAGGGCCTTCCAATGACGATTGCTGATTATTTTTATACCATCCATATCAGCATTAAAATAAAGTCCGCCCTGACCACTGCTGACGTGCGAAAACCCACTTTTCCCCCAATACCAGACCAAAATAGCGATGGTGTTCTTTCCCGCGGTGAGAAAACGTGACAAGTCCAGTTGATCATAATAGGTCTCGCCCGGGCGAGGACCGCGCTTCAGCCCGCCTTCAAACAGAGCCAATCTGCCATTGATCCACAGCCAATACTTTGAATCAACCGCGATAGTGGCCATGGCGTGTTCCGGTGCGGCGGTAAGATTCAACGTATGACGAAAACACATCCACGTATTGACAGTACCGGCGTGGCTATCCCATATCCAGCGCGGTTCCGTCATGCGTGGGACAGCTTGTACCGCTGCTTCCCGCGACGCCAACCCAGCAGCCATAGTAACTGCGAGAAACGTGCGCCGTGAGACCGGATTGTTGCAAGCAGAACGGAGTAATGAAATGTCATCATTTGATTTATCACTGGGTTCACTGTGCATTAATGTACTCCATAAAACATTTTGGTATCCGTTCATACACGTGCAGACGGCGTACACCCGTCTACGACATCTGGCCACTGGTATAGCGCTGAACAAACCCCTTGGTCACGAACCATTCACAGGTCATTGCCAGAGAAATTACGGTCACACCGGGGCAGGCCGCAGCCATCAACGCGTGGCCAAAAGCAGCCGAACATTTCCTTCTGGCAAAATCCGTTTTAAGGCACCGACTACCCTCGCACGTATCCGGTGCGGCAACCGGCACTGATCTGCCGCATCGGTACCGATATTGCGCCAAGCCGGACACAATGACCCCAACAGAAGGTTCGCTGGCAGCAACCCTGCCGGGATAACGGCTGTGTCCCAACAAACCTCGCTGAGAAGTTCTACAGATCATACTGATGCACTCCACCAATTATCAAGGCTCATTTACCATCTCGGACCGGAAGTGATAATTCCCCGATTCGAGCATATAAATGGCTCGGCCATTGACGTAAGCCACGAATTTTATCCATGGCTTATCGCTGATCTTATGGCCATTGAGCCGTACTGCATGGGCACCGGATACGGGAACCTCCACGGTTGCAAAGCTGTTGGCCGGGACTTGCACATGCCACTGGAATGTGCCGTCGGGCTGTATTTTCCAATCGCTGACAATTTTGCCATAAGGCGATCGATGCCAGGTGTTCACGTAGGTTAAGCCGTTGAGAAAGTGCGGCTTCATGATGATGTGCTGGAAGCCCGGTTCACTGGCATCGCTTTGAATGCCGCCGACATATTGGAACAGCCACGTGAGCATATCGCCAATTAACATGACATGATCCTGCGAGTTCATTGCTGGATTGGCGGTGTTGCCGTTCCAGAGTTCCCAAATGGTTGTGGCACCATGTTTGACCATGTATCCCCAGCCGGGATAGGTGGTTTGATTGAGCATTTTCCACGCCAAATTGGCCTGTCCGTTGCGGGCCATGACATTAAATATCCATTGCATGCCAATCACGCCGACACCAACATGGTCATCCTGCCGCGCGTGCATACGCCACAGAAAGCGTTTCATGACGGCGGCTTGTCGGTCTGCCGGCACAATGCCCGCAGCCAACGGCAGAACACAGGCGGTATCCGAACCATTGCCATAGTAGCCACCCTTGGTATTCCACAGGTGCTTGTTGAAACCCACATAGAGCTTATGGGCTTCGGCAAGCCAATGCCGCCGTCCGGCGGTGTTATGCAGCAATTGGGCATAAGTCGCCATGAGTTGCAGGTCTTTATAAAGCGTGGCGGTAGCCAGCAGAGGGCCAGGAGTGGCACGGTTGGGATCTCGGGAGTGAATGTTATGTGCGGATCGTGGCGGTGAGCACCAATCGCCATAGCTATCCGCCTTGCTGATGCCATCGCGTACTTTGGCCAACTGGTGATTCATCCATTTGCTCATGGCGGCGTAATGATCCTGAATCGGTGCGATCTCTCCATATTGCATATACAGTGTGCCGGGCAAGCAAATAAAAGTGCTACCCCAGGTAACACTGCCTGAATACATATTCCAATAAGGTGGATTGACATCTGCAACATCTCCCACGGAGCGTTGACCATCGCGTATATCCCATAGCCACTTGTTGTAGAATCGTTCGGTGTTGAAAATGAAAGTCTCACTGCGCGATTCCAGATAGCGCGCGCCCATCCAGCCCTGACGTTCGTCACGCTGCGGACAGTCTGTCGGAATCGAACGGTGATTGTTTTGGATGCCCCATCGAGCGTTATGGACGATCTGATTGACGAGCGTATCGGAACAGGCGAATCCACCGATAACCGGTAATGCATCGTGGACTTCCTGGCCTTCAATGGTGGAAAGTGTCGGGGTGCCAGGATAACCTGTCAATTCCACAAAGCGGAACCCGTGATAGGTGAAAATAGGATGCCAGGTGATTGAACCTTTGCCATTCAGAAGAACCGTATCCGTTTGTTTGGCGGTTCTAAGATTGGCCACATACAGATGAATGCGGCTTTTACCGGCGTGGTTTAAATCCATGGTCTGCTGGCCATTATGTACCAGGCTTTCTCCATGCCGTAAAACGATTTTGGTTCCTGCCGGGGCATTTGGAATATGAATCTGGCACCATCCCACCATGTTCTGGCCCATATCAAATATCCATTTGCCGGGGGCAATCTGGGAGACTTTAATTGGATGAATGATCTGCGTTACACGGATGGGCTGTTGAAATTCGGCCACCAGTCGGCCACCGGGTGAACGCACCGCAATAGCAGGTTTCCAGTGTTTGTCCGCAAAACCGACCTTGTTCCATCCCGGCATACGCATGGCGACGTTATAGGTTTCGCCATTGTATTCATTGTTCATGCGAATTGGCCCCATATCTGTCATCTGCCAGTGGGTGTTGCTGGTGATGATGGCGGTTGTGCCGTCGGTATAAGTAATATGGAGCATGAATTTCATGCGCGGGGAAATCGAAATTGCGTATGGGTACGGACCGCCCATACCATACATACGACCATTGCCGAGTAATACCCCAATTGCATTAGATCCTGGTTTTAACAGAGTAGTTACATTTCGCGCCACGTAATAACACCGTTTGGGATACCAGCTTAACGCCGGTGAAAGCTGTGTATGGCTGGTGCGCAGACCATTGACATACATGCGTCCCAAACCCAAGCCGCTAAAATAAGCCACGGCACGTTTCACGGGTTTGGATACATTGAATTGATCGCGCAGATAAATCGCGGGCAACGGGTGCCTTATGCCTTTCGGGGCAGTGGGTTTCCA
>JBMFGW010000042.1:0-29404 GCA_049977145.1 Phycisphaerae bacterium | reverse complement strand
TGCGCATCTTGGGCAAGTTGCCCCGCGAACTTGAGCATCTTGAGCACCTTGAAATTCGCAAAGCAAACCTTTCTGCCTTCTGGATTCCGGGCCCTTCTCTGGAATAATGGAGGGGCCAGCGTGGCGCTTTACGCAGGTCCTGCGACGAATGCTTAGCACGCCGGGGCCACGGAAAAAATTTACCACCATCCTCCGCCACCGAATATGTCATGCACCCGTACCATAATTTGCGCGCCCGTAATTTGACCCGTGGTATATGTCTCGGATAAAGTACAACACTTGCCGCGCGGCGGGCGAGTTGGCCTTTGGTTATCGACAAGCGCTATACTAGCTGTCGGCATACCCTTTTTTGGGGGATGGTGTAACGGTAGCACAGCAGATTTTGGTTCTGCTTGTTCTGGTTCGAATCCAGATCCCCCAGTGTTGACCGCAGGCCAAAAACGCCGGTGAATTTAGAAAGGCCTGGAAGCCTGTCCGAGTAATGGCCGGGGCGCGACGCGTTTGACAGGCTCCCAGCGCCAATAAGGTCGACCATAATCGGCCGTTACCACAAGCCGATAACATCAGTCGTGGTGCGTTGTTCACAAAGGATGTGTATTGAATGTCTATAGCGGCAATTATTCTCGCGGCCGGAAAATCCACACGGATGAAAAGTCAACGCGTTAAAGTGCTGCATGAAATATGCGGACGCGCGATGCTGGCGTATGTACTCGATGCGGTCCGGGAGGCGGGGGCACAGCGCATAGTGGTGGTGGTCGGACATGACCGGGAACGGGTGATGCGTGAATTCGCGGGGCAACCGGACATTCTGTGGGTGCATCAGCAGGAACAAAAAGGTACGGGCCATGCGGTACAGGTATGCCGGGAGGCGCTGACGGAATTTGTCGGCGATATTTTTGTGTTGGCCGGTGATGGCCCGCTGATTCGCGCCCAAACACTGGTGCAAATGTTACATGCACACCAGGAGAAACGCGCCGCGCTGACCTTGGCTACGAGTGTAATCGATAATCCCTCCGGCTATGGCCGCATTGTGCGGGATACGGCTGGTGAGATTATGGCGATTGTGGAAGAGAAAGACGCCACCGACCGCCAGCGCGCCATCCACGAGATCAATCCATCTTATTATCTTTTTGCCAGCCGGGCGTTTTTTACCGCTTTGGACCAGATCAAACCCAATAATCAAAAAGGAGAATATTATTTAACCGATACGCTGGCTATTTTACGCAGTCAAGGTCAGCGTGTAACCGCCTTGGCGGCGGTACCGCCGGAGGACGTTTTAAGCATCAATTCGCGGTTGGAATTAGCGCTGGTCAACCGGGTAATGCAGCGGCGAATTCAAGCCACGGTGATTGATTCTGGAGTGACTTTGGTAAGCCCGGAAAATACATGGATTGAATTTGGCGCGAAAATCGGTGAAGATAGTGTACTTGAGCCGTTCACTTGGGTTGGCACGGGAGCATGTATTGCTCCGGCTGCCCATGTGCCTGCGGGCCTGGTGATCGTTCGCGGCGGGCGGTTTCCCGTGTAGCAACGGGTGGCGTTGCGCGCGTTATGTTTATTAGGATTCCAGGGGTTGACGCCGGGAATTCTTGATGCGGGATGCAAAACCGAATGACGTGGTGACGCGCCGGCGGGGAAATTTGTTTTAATGAAGGCGGATAATCGTAGCTTCGGATGAATATCAATGAGTGATCTGCAACATGAACTGAAAGTCTTCGCGGGCCGGGCCAATCCAGGCCTGACGAAAAATATATGCAATCATATCGGCATTCCCATGGGCAAAGCCCGCACTGAAAGTTTTCCGGATGGGGAATTGATCGTTAAATTGGATGAGGATGTGCGCGGTCGCGATTGCTTTATTGTGCAGCCGACCTGCCAACCCGTTAATGATACTCTCATTGAACTGTTAATCTGGGTGGACTGTCTGATGCGGGCATCGGCGAAGCGGATTACCGCCGTGGTGCCGTATTTTGGTTATGCCCGGCAGGATCGGAAAAGTGAGGGCCGAACGCCGATTACCGCAAAGATGGTGGCGAACATCATTACGGCGGCGGGGGTGGATCGGGTGATAGCCATGGATCTCCACGCCGCGCAGGTGCAGGGCTTTTTTGATTTACCGGTGGATCATCTGCTGGCCTCGCCGGTGTTCGTGGCGTGGTATAAAAAACAACTTTCGGAATTGGGGCGGATCGCGATTGTGTCACCTGATCCGGGAAATCTGAAGGCGGCCAGTTATTATGCCGAGGTACTCGGCGGCGACCTGGCCTTTATTGACAAGCGCCGGCAATCCGGCAGTAAAGTCATCATGTCCACGATTGTGGGCGATGTGCGGGATAAAACCGTGCTGATGTTTGATGACATGATTACCACCGGCGGTACGGTATCCGAAGCCAGCCGTATTTTAATGGATAATGGCGCCCGGGCGGTGCATATCGCGGCTACGCACGGTATTTTTGCGGGTAGTGCGGTGGAACGCCTTGCCAAAAGTCCGATTTCCAAAATTGTCATTACAGATACGGCGCCGCTTGATGCGCGGGTGGACCCCATCCGTGACCGGTTGGTGGTGCTGTCGGTGGCGGATTTGCTGGGAGAAGCCATTAAGCGGATCCATCTTAACGAATCGGTTTCAATTTTGTTTGATAACGGCGGCAATGGCGGGAAAAGATAATACAGTGTTTCGAGAACAGAATCCGAAACTTCAGGCAGTGAATAAATTTTTTGAGGAGAATCAGCCATGGTGGCAACAACTGAACATAACCGTCATACCTTGGAAGTAGCCGTGCGCAGCGCGCCGGGCCCCAAAGGTGCGATGCATCTACGGAAAAGCGGCAAGGTACCCGGTGTGGTCTACGGATTGGCCAGGGAGAATGTGCCCATTGAATTGGACGCTAAAGAAACCGAACGCGCCATTCACTCCGGCTCCCATCTCGTGGACATTAAACTCAACGGGACCATTGAGCACGTATTGATTCAAGATGTGCAGTATGATCATCTGCAGATGGCCATTACCCATGTTGATTTTATGCGCATCGACCCAACCCATAAGGTGCGTGTCAAAGTACCGGTGGATTTTCGTGGTATCCCGAAGGGCGCCAAAGAAGGCGGTATTCTGGAAGTTCAGATAGCTGAACTGGATGTGGAAGTGCTACCGCTGGAAATTCCGGATCGCATTCGCTTCAGCGTGGAACACCTGGAAATACACGGTTTGGTTCATGCCCGGGAAATCCCACTGCCAGCGGGCGTCAAGCTGTTAAATCCAGTAGATCAGATTCTCTGTCAGGTACGCACCGTGAAGGAAGTTGAGCCGGAGGTAGCCGCCGTGGCAGGTCCGGCGGAACCGGAAGTGATCGGCAAGAAACCGGTGGAGGACGCCGAAGGCGCAGCAGCGGGGCCGGCGGCGGCTGGCAAGGCGGCACCCACGGCCAAGAAGGAAGCCAAAGAAGCTCCCGCGAAGAAGTAAGTACTGGAGCGTACGGCAGGGGTTGTTTTACGGCGTTTGAGTTTGGCGGCATAATCCAACCATGTTTTACTGGCATTCGTAACAAGGAAGTGTCTCGGTCCGCCGGGACGGGCGAGGCGGCATGAAACTGGTGGCCGGCTTAGGAAATCCAGGTGCGGAATATGCCCGCACGCGCCACAACGTGGGGTTCATGGTCTTGGACAGCTTGGCACAAAGCTCCGGCGTGGCGTGGAAGTCGGGCTTTGACGGATTATACTGTCCGATGGTTTCCGGGTCTGAAAAGATTCTCCTGCTTAAGCCTGGGACGTATATGAATTGCAGCGGGCGATCCGTAGGGGCGGCTCTGCGATTTTATGGTCTTACTATTGCGGATCTGCTGGTGGTGGTGGATGATATTCATCTGCCTTGTGGTACAATCCGACTGCGAGCCGGTGGTTCCAGCGGGGGCCATAAAGGCTTGGCGGATGTGCAGCGGCATCTTGGGTCGTTGGTCGAAGGGACGTCCCAAACGCCAACGGATTATGCCCGATTGCGCGTGGGTGTGGATCCCCCGGATCGAAGCCCGCTGGCGGATTATGTGTTGTCTCCGTTTTCGCCCTCGCAATGGGCGGTCATGGAAGTGGCTTTGAATCAGGCGGCCGAGGCGGTACAATACTGGGCTTTGCAGGGCGTGGTTAAAGCGATGAATCGCTTTAACGTCGGCGGCGAGGGTTTGGAGTGGTGATATTTTTTGGGGTCCGGCGGTGAAACCCATGGCAATGCGTGTTGCGTTGCTCGCCGCCGGGAGTAAATTGGAGCGTGTATGGCTATCCATATCCGGCAGTACGAGGCAATGTTTCTTCTCAACGCGGGCTATGCCAGCGGCAATTGGGATGCGGCGAAGGCGGAGGTGGAGCATATTCTGCACCGGGCCAACGCTGAAATTCTTCATCTTCGAAAATGGGATGAACGGCGTCTGGCGTATCCTATCAAAGGCAACAAACGCGGAGTGTATGTGCTGGCATTTTTTAAGGCCGAAGGCCCGAAGATTGCCGGCATTGAACGTGATACGCAGTTATCGGAAAACATTCTGCGGGTGCTGGTGATTAAGGCCGACCATTTGGCTTTGAAGGACGTTGAGGCGATGGTGCCCCAGCAGCCGATTCAGGAAGATCACTTTGGACGCCATACGTCGCAGCGCTCTGATCGCGATTCGGTGCCGGCGTTGGCGCTGGAGCCGGTGGTGGATGCCATTGAAGGCACCGTGTCGTTAATTGAGGTTGCCGACGGCAAATAAGCCGCCGCTGCCGGAGTTTTTTTAATGTCAATGCCTGTGCCACGCGACAGGTGGGAAAACAGGAGCGGTCATGGCCAATCTTAACAAAGTTTTTCTGATGGGTAATCTTACCCGCGAGCCTAAGTTGAGCTACACGCCTAATCAGACCCCGGTGTGTGAACTGGCCTTAGCGGTCAATCGCCGCTGGACGGGTCAGGATGGGCAACCACACGAGGAAGTGACTTACGTAGACTGCAGCGCCTTTGCACGATCGGCGGAAACACTCGCCAAATATCTGCACAAAGGTCGCCCGGTTTTTATCGAAGGACGCTTGAAACTTGATCAATGGGAAGCTCAGGATGGCGCCAAACGCAGTAAAATGCGTGTCATTATTGAAAGTTTTCAGTTTATTGACAGCCGCCCCGCCGGTGGCGGTGGTGATGCCGCGGTTCCTGATGAAGGCGGCGAGCCGACCGCTAGACCGACTTATAAATCGACGGTTCGTCCAACAACCGCCGCCCGGCCCGCGACAACCGAAGCGTCGCCACCGCTGGCGACCGAGCCGGACGAGCCGCCGCCCATTCGGGATGATGATATCCCATTTTGACAGTAAACGTAGCATGATTACATTGGTTTTGAGTTTTATAATACACCGAGGTATCTAAATGAAAGTATTATTAACAGACACGATTGACAAAATCGGCGTCGTTGGCGAAGTGGTCAATGTACGGGATGGATTTGCCCGTAATTATCTCCTGCCGCGAAATTTAGCGGTATCGCCCACGGAGGGTAACATCAAGCGTTACGAAGCCGCGCGAAAAGAATACGAAGCCAAACTTAAACTGCTTCGTGAGCAGAAGGAAAAACTGGTGCAGGCTTTGGAGGGGCTGGAAATCACGATTGCCCGTGCCTCCAACGAAGAAGGGCATTTGTTTGGCTCGGTTTCCCGGCGCGATATTGCCGAGGAATTGCAAAAACTCGGTCATGCCGTGCAGGCCGATGACGTGCGGCTTGATGAACCACTGCGGCGCGTTGATACATTCCAGGTTGCCGTGCAATTGGCCGGTGATTTGAAATGCCAGATCAAGGTCTGGGTGGTGCGCGAAAAAACGACTGATACTCCAACCACCCCGGCGGCGCCGGAACCCGCAACTGCTTCCACTCCCGCCGCCGTACCTGCGGGTGCCGATCCGGCAGTAGCGGACCAACCTGGCGAAGCACCCGCCTCAGCCTGATTGTTGTCACGTTAGCAGGGGACAGGGTAACCGTTCACGGCTATACCGAATTAGGGGGCCGGCGATTGCTCGTACCGACTTCTGGTTTCAGAACCTGGTTTCAGAACCTCTTGCATGGATACCTGATCGTGACTATAGTAATGAATGTTGGAACGCAGTTACTCGGTGGAACTTAAGACTACCGGGACCGAAAGCTCTAAAGTGAGCTGATGATAAGGAATAAAAGGTGAAACTGCTCATAGAAATTTTTTAAGCCCATGCCGCGGCCGATGTGACCTCCGGTATGGGTGGAACATCGGCACGGTGCGGTGTGGTGTGAACACTGAAGTCTGTGCCCGCGAGAAACGCCTTTGCCGGACCGGTAATTCCATCCGGCGGAGAAAGACGCTTCTGGCGGGCATTGTATTGATGTGCCGTATCAGCTGCGGAAACAGACGCTAAAAAAATAATTGGGATTTTGAAAGTTCTTTACTCGTTTAGAATACAAGGAAAGTTATCATGGCACGCGATTTAACCCATTATCGTAATATCGGCATTGCCGCGCATATTGACGCCGGTAAAACCACCGTCTCCGAACGTATTTTGTTTTACACCGGTAAAACCCACAAGATCGGCGAGGTGCATGAAGGAACTGCGGTTATGGATCACTTGGAAGAAGAACAGCAACGCGGTATTACCATTACCGCTGCCGCCACGACCTGCCCTTGGCATATCAATGGCGATCCGAACGCAGAAGAATATATTATCAACCTGATCGATACCCCCGGACACGTTGATTTCACCGTTGAGGTTGAACGCTCTTTACGAGTGCTTGATGGGGCGGTTGCGGTTTTTGACGGTCGAGAAGGCGTGGAGGCACAATCGGAAACCGTCTGGCGACAGGCCACCAAATATCACGTTCCACGGCTTTGCTTTATCAATAAGATGGATAAAGTGGGGGCGGATTACGAATTCTGCGTTCGCACCATTCATGACCGTCTTGGTGCCAACCCGGTGCCGATTCAGATTCCTATTGGCGCCGCCGAAAATTTCGCCGGCGTTATTGATTTGTTGGAAATGAAGGCTTATCAGTGGGATGAGGAGTCCAAAGGACGCAATTGGGGTGAAATTCCCATACCCGCCGAATATAAAGCCAAGGCCGATCAGGCCCGTGCCTATATGATTGAAAAAGCGGCCGAGTGTGATGATCAGCTCATGGAGAAATATCTTTCGGACCATCCCATCAGCAATGCGGATATCATGGCGGCTCTACGTAAGGGTACCTGCGCTATTAAAATTAACCCGGTGCTGTGTGGTTCGGCCCTGAAATACAAGGGTGTACAGCTCCTGCTTAACGCGGTGATCTACTACTTGCCAAGCCCAATGGACAAGCCGGCCATGATCGGGCATGATCTGCGGGAGAAAAATAAAGAACTGATTCGCAAGGCGGATATTAATGAACCGTTCTGCGGAATCGTGTTCAAGATTGTCAGCGACCAACATGGTGATTTGAGTTTTGTCCGCGTTTATTCCGGCAAACTCGAATCGGGTTCCCGCATTATCAATTCCACGCGTGACAAAAAAGAAATTGCCTCGCGGATCTGGGAAATGCATGCCGCCGATCGTCTTCCGCGTGAATATGCGGAAGCTGGTGATATTGTCGGTATTGTGGGCTTCAAGTACAGCCTCACCGGCGACACGATCTGCGATCCGGAGCATCCGATTTTGTTGGAAAAAATGGAATTTCCGGAGCCGGTCATCAGTATGTCCATTGAACCGGTAAGCGCCAATGATAAAAACAAGCTTGGTGAAGCTCTGACCACGCTGCGCCGCGAAGACCCGACTTTCCGCAGCAACTTTGACCCGGAAACCGGTCAAACCATCATCCACGGCATGGGTGAACTGCACCTGGAAATCATTGCCAACAAACTCAAACGCGATATGAAAGTGGATGTTACCGTCGGTAAGCCTAAGGTTGCCTATAAAGAAACTATTACCAAGACGGCCGAAGCGCAAGGCAAACATATTAAGCAGAGCGGCGGCCGTGGCCAGTATGGCGATTGTTGGATTAAGCTTGAGCCGTATGTCCCGGTGGAAGATGATGATTCTGAAGATTCGCTGTTGTTTATTAATGATATCAAAGGCGGTTCGATTCCACGCGAATATATTCCATCCGTGGAATACGGCGTGCGGCAGGCCGCTAAATCCGGCGTTCTCGGCGGTTTCCCGATGCTGAACATGAAAGTAGTGCTGTTCGACGGCAGTTACCATGATGTCGATTCATCGCAGATCGCCTTTGAACAAGCGGGCATACTGGCTATGCAAGCGGCGTGCAAAAAAGCCGGGCCGGTACTGCTTGAACCGATCATGAAATTGCAGGTTACCACGCCCATTGAATTCGCCGGGCCGGTACAAGGTGATATTTCCAGCCGCCGCGCCATGATTGAAAATACTGAAAACCGCGGGAACACGCAGGTTATTGATGCCACCGTACCGCTGGCGAACATGTTTGGGTACTCAACAATTCTGCGTTCGCTTACGCAGGGGCGTGCCAACTACACCATGGAACCGCACAGCTATGCCCAGGTGCCCAACCATGTCAAGGATGAAGTTCTGGCGAGCCTGAAATAAGATCGCTACGGTTGCGCCGCGCCATTCAGGTAGCCATTACCAGTGGTGTTCCGGCTTGTGCGCAGATGCGGCCCCCGGTCAGGTATTCTGCCGGTTTTTCCCAGTTGAGATGTTCAATGAGGCTATTGATATACTCGTTCCGGTGATGCCCGAAATCATAGAAGTACGCGTGATCACACAAATCAAGCGCCAAAATGGGTTGGGCGTCCCAGAATGGAAATAGTCCGTTATGCTGGCCGGATACGTTCCATAACCGTCCGGTCCGATGATCCAAAACCGTCCAGGCCCAGCCGTGCGTTCCCAGTGCCGTGTGGCGCAAATCTTCAATAAAATTTTCCATGGAGCCGAAACACGGCGCAATACGGTCTTGCAAGACTTGCGGTGGCTCCGTCCGGTGGTCACCGAGAATTTCAAAATACATTTCATGGTTTCGTACGGCGGCCAAGGCAAAACATAGATCCCCCTTGATATTGGCAATATCCACCGTATGGGCGAGTTTCGGAGCATTTTGTATGCCGATAAGCTGCTCCGAAAGGGTATTGACTTTTCTTACATAACCGGAATAAAGTTGATGATGCTCATCCAGCGTGGTCCGGCTTAGTCCGGCGACGGATGCGAGATTTGCGAATTCACGCGGTTCCAATAAACGCTGCATAACCTTTCCTCCTGCCTGAAACTAGATGGTGTCAGGAGCCTGTCCAAGTAGTCGCCGCCTTGCGACAGCCATTACTCTGAGAGACTCATGGGCCGCCACAAATTTCCCTGCACCAAGTTAAGAACCGCTCCATCGGTTGCCCGGATTTCTTTAATAGTAGTGTAAACTTATTCGCCTTATAAAACAAGATCCGCTGTCAGAGACGTCAGAGACGTTTGCTTCGCAGGTGAAAATGCTGTATAAGGAAACATCATGTAAGCTGTTGTAGTTTTATGCTACGGATAATCTGGTGATGGAGATTATTCAGTATATAAGGAATATCCCACATGAAGTCTGATGTGTCGTCGCTCACGGAATCTACAGATCATAAAATTCTTCTTCGTATCGACAATCAATATGTCCGCCAATGGCTGGCCGATGTCATTAAGCTCTGCCAGCCGGATAAAATTGTCCTCTGCGATGGCAGTGAACGCGAGAAAGATCAGTTGCTGGCGCGGGGCGTGGAGGATGGCACATTCATCCGTCTCAATGCGCAAAAACTGCCGGGGTGCTATCTGCATCGTTCCAATCCCAACGATGTCGCCCGCATGGAGCAATGCACTTTTATCTGTACACCCGCCCAAACCATGGTTGGCCCGACCAACAACTGGATGGAATCACGGGAAGGCTATCAGAAGCTTTCCCATTTGTTTACGGGCTCTATGAAGGGACGCACTATGTACGTGATGCCCTTTGTCATGGGGCCGGTGGGCGCACCATTGGCCAAAGTTGGCGTGCAGGTAACGGATAGTATTTATGTCGCCGTGAGCATGGGGATTATGACGCGCATGGGCCGCGTCGCGCTGGAAGCACTGGGCGCGTCCAATGAATTTACCCGCTGTTTACACAGCGTCGGTGAGTGCAATCCGGACAAACGATATATTTGCCATTTCCCCCTGGACAACACGGTCTGGAGCATCGGTTCCGGTTACGGCGGCAACGCCCTGTTGGGTAAAAAGTGCATGGCCTTGCGCATTGCCAGTTATCTGGGTTATCAGCAGGGATGGATGGCGGAGCACATGTTGATCAGCGGCGTGCGGGAACCAAGCGGTCGCAAGAATTATATTGCCGCGGCATTCCCCAGTGCCTGCGGGAAAACTAATTTTGCGATGCTCATTCCACCCGAAAGTTATAAGCTCGCCGGTTGGCAGGTGACGACCGTCGGCGATGACATCGCATGGTTATGGGTGGATGAAAAAACTGGAAAATTAAGAGCCATTAACCCGGAGGCGGGGTATTTCGGTGTCCTGCCGGGTACCAATTGGCAAACCAACGCCAATGCCATGCACACCATGGTCCATGATACCCTGTATACCAATGTTGCCCTGCTGCCCGACGGTGATGTCTGGTGGGAAGGAAAAACCGAAACGCCTCCGGCGCACGCCATGGACTGGACCGGTAAGCCTTGGACTCCCGATAGTCCGCATAAGGCCGCCCATCCCAACAGCCGTTTTACGGCCCCCATGGCCAATAACCCCGTCCTGGACCCCGCGGCCAATGATCCGGACGGGGTTCCGGTGACCGCGATTGTTTTTGGAGGTCGGCGAACCACCACCATTCCCGTGGTGTATCAGGCGTTTAACTGGAGCTACGGCGTCTATGCCGGGGCCACGCTGGGCAGTGAAACCACCGCCGCCGCCGCGGGCAAGGTAGGTATCGTGCGGCGCGATCCGATGGCGATGCTGCCCTTTATCGGCTACAATATTGCGGATTATTTTACCCATTGGTTTCGGATGCGTCGTCGGATGACGGATTGTCCGCCCATATTTCACGTCAACTGGTTCCGGAAGAATCAACATGGTGCGTATGTCTGGCCTGGCTATGGCGAAAATATTCGAATCGTGGAATGGATCTTAAAACGCGCGCATGGCGAAGCTTATGGCATCGAAAGCCTGTTGGGTTGGATGCCACGGCTGGGGGACATCAATCTGGAAGGACTGAAAATTGACCCAGTGGAATTTGCGGCGGTACAGCAGGTGGATGCGGAACTTCTAAAGGTGGAATTACTGGCGGCGGATGAACTATTCCTGAAACTCGGCGGGGACTTGCCGAAGGAAATGATTTTCATGCGTGAATTAATGGTCAGCCAGTTGTAGAGGCCACGATGAACCATATCGTCGTCGTTACAGAAGGCCTTGAAGCCGTCCCTTTGGCTTGGTTAAAACAGCACGTCCAAGTGCGCGAAGTTTCTTACAAAGATCGCGCGGCCCTGGTGGCGGCTCTGTATCCCGCCGCCGGTTTGATTGTCCGAACTTATACGCAGGTCAACATAGAATTACTTGCCGGCGCGCCAAATTTGAAAGTGGTCGGTCGGGCGGGCGTAGGTTTGGAAAATATTGATCTCAACGCCTGCACCCAACGCGACATTAAGGTTATTTCCACACCCGAAGCGAACACCCATGCCGTTGTCGAATACGTCTTTAATCTGGTATTTACGCTCACGCGGCCCGTCGTCAACCTCAAAACGCCAATCTCCGCGGAAGAATTCCATCATTACCGCAAGACCAGCCGCGGCCTGGAATTGCACGGAAAAACCTTGGGTATTCTGGGCATGGGCCGCATTGGTCGCGCGGTGGGGCGGGTGGCACACGCCTTCGGTATGAAAGTGATTTACAACGACATCTTGGATGTTTCTGAACATATTGATTTCCCCGCCCAAAGTGTGGAGAAGTCGGAGTTGTATCGGCGTTCGGATATTCTGACTGTGCATGTTAGCCATCGTCCGGGTAATGCCGGAATGATTAACCGCGAAACTTTCAAGCTCATGCTTGGCTGCCCCGTTGTGGTGAACACGGCCCGCGGGGAAGTGATCGATGCCTATGCGTTGGCGGAGGCTCTGAAAACCGGAAAAATCGCCGGCGCGGCGTTAGATGTGCATGAACCGGAACCACCGGGTCCCGATTATCCGTTGTGGGGTCTGTCCAACCTGATCTTGGCACCGCATCTCGCCGCGCGAACCCAAGGCGCTATGGACGCCATGAGCTGGGTAGTCCGCGATGTGGTCACTTATCTGGATGCGCCGGCGTCTTAGTGCCTGTCAACGCTACAAATTAGGCTTGATAGAACACTATGTCGGTTATTGTGACGGCAACAGTCTCCGCGGTACCGCAATAGCCATGTGATCGCTGATTTGACTTGGGTCCAGTTGCACCGCATTGATTGCAGCACTGCCCCGCCCGGACCACACCCACAGATTATCCGTATCCAGCGCCGATATCCAAAAACTGAAATGCCCATTTTTATTAACCGGGTAGTAGTGTCGGGTAAATGTGCTCCCCGGCGGCCCAAGTGATAATTCCGCTCCGGCCGCGGGAAAACTCGTACCCTGCCAGGTCGCCATCCCGGCAACATGCGTGCAGCCGGAGAGTAACCCGCAAAGGCCCAGAAAAAACACCGCACCGCAAAAATACCGCGTAAATTTTATGGTCATAAAGAACTCGCAAATCAACAACACGCTTAAGAATTAATAATAACACATACCATAGTATGATCCCGCGCCGATCCCCGCAACGCCGGAAATGAACAGCGTTCACCAAGTATTGGTCCGTATTGATCAATCTACTTGAATTTTAATACTCCACAAACGGCAACGCGGCCGTGGTCTGCACGTATCCGGTACTGCGGCTGTTGCGGAGCGTGTCTTTGTCCATACCCAAAGCCTGCACGATGGCATCCAGATTATCCGCCACTTTCACCGGCCGGTTGCTCATGCGGCCCCAAGTTGGTTGGGCTTCCGGTGGTTTAGCCTGCTTGGTGTTGACACCCGTGTGGTAATAAACCGTGGCATCCGGGTCTTTAAGTCCATGCCCGGTAAGTACACAGACAACGCGCTGCTGGCGGGAAATAATATGGCGGGCCAAAAGCTGTTGTAAACCGGCAATGGTGGCGGCGCTGGCGGGTTCACAGCCAAATCCAAACCGCCCGATCATTGCCTTGGCTTCCAGAATTTCCTCATCGGTCACCTGCGCCACCACGCCATTCATCGTGTGCAAGGCCCGCAACGCTTTTTTCAGATTCACCGGATGGCCAATTTCAATGGCCGAGGCCACAGTATGTGCGTGAATTCCTTCACGTTCCATACGTTGGTAATGGTCGGTAATAGCCGTTTGATTCACGCGCCCGCTGTTCCATGTCAGCCCGGCCGCCACAAGTTCATACAGGGTATTGGCGCCCGTGGCGTTGATAACCGCGAGGCGTGGAATGCGTTTAAGCAGCCCCAGGTTTTGCAGCTCGGAAAAGGCCTTGCCAAACGCGGAGCAATTTCCCAAATTACCACCCGGAACAATAATCCAATCCGGCGATTCCCAGTTCAGCGATTCAAGTATGCGGTACATGATGCTCTTTTGCCCTTCCAGCCGGAAAGGATTTACACTGTTCATCAGGTACAGGCCAAGTTGCCCGCTGACCTGCCGCACCCGGGCCAGGCATGTGTCAAAGTCTCCTTCAATCTGCAAGGTGCGGGCGCCATAATCCAAGGCCTGCGAAAGTTTGCCAAAGGCAATTTTTCCAGATCCGATAAACACAATGCCCTGAAAACCATTCAACGCGGCAAATAGCGCCAGCGAGGCGGACGTATTACCGGTGCTGGCGCAGGCCACCCGTTGCGCACCAACCATCCGGGCATGTGTAAACGCCGCGGTCATGCCGTTGTCTTTGAAACTTCCGGATGGATTCAGCCCCTCATATTGCAGCCAAAGCTGCCCCGGCCACATTCCCAGATGTCGCCCCAGGCACACCGCATTCTGCAGGAATGTCTGTCCTTCACCAACGGTACACACCATGGCATCCGAGGCGAACGGCAATAAATCACGAAATCGCCATACCCCGGAATAATCCAATGGAAACCGACGATTTTGCCAGCGCGCCTGAAAATCCCGCAGTGTTTTCGGCACCGGAGCCTTACTCCAATCATAATTGATGTCCAGCAACTCTCCGCACTTGCTGCACGCCGTGAGCGTCTGCCCCACATCAAAGGTGGCGGCACAATCCGGATTGGTACACTGCTGATAAGCAATCGTTTTCATAACAGGAATTCTAGCCGCATCAGGCAAATGCCTCAACGCCAGGTGGGTGCGACTATTTTTCAGAGCCAAAAACTGGGCCTGCACTCCTCCAGGATCCGGTCCAAATAAGGGCCGGCATAGCGGCGTGGACTGAAATCTCCCCGATGCGCGGCGGAGGCGACGGAGGCGACGGAGGCGACTTGGGTTACAGCTGGTGACAGGTTACAGTATTGACCAGTAAGTGCAGTAGCTGCGGGAGTCGGCAGGTTTTTCTACGGAGCAAAATAGCAGCGTTTCCGTAGAACGCGGAATGCAGAATGCCAAATGCCAAATGCCAGGTTCCGGCTCCTCGGCGTACCATCTTGGTACGGTACGCCATCGTCGCCGCTTGATGATCAGCGCAAAATCATGCCGCCACAACACGGCGATTACCCGAACGGACTCCTGGATATCGGCTTCGAGCAGCATACTCCAACACGACTTTTAGCCGACCATGTTACCATATAACCCTCCAGCAACCGATACGCCGCTTTGATGGAAATGTCAGAAAACTGGGGGACTAGGATTCGAACCTAGACAAACAGATTCAGAGTCTGCTGTGCTACCGTTACACCATCCCCCAAGGAATATTTATATATTAAACAATCTACGGAATTCGGACAAGCCTTAGCGTTATGCCTTAGCGCTCTGGCGTGGGCGTCGGGCGAGATAATCTGTTGCGCAATTGCGTACATATTTGTCCCATAACAATATTTGCACGCGGCAAGGAAATTGACGCATTGTGCCACAGGCTCCGAGAACCGTTACTTCAGCCCTGTGGTGGCGATGCCGCGGATAAACGTCTTCTGCGCCAAGAAAAACAGCACCAGCACGGGCGCAATAATCAGCACGGAGGCTGCCATGAGCAGATTGTAACTGGTCCCGCCGGAGCGGCTCTGATACACCTGCAACGCCACCGAAAGCGTAAAGGTGCTCTGATGGGTTAAATACACCAACGGTCCGAGAAAATTGTTCCACGCCCCCATAAATGAAAATAAGCCCACCACCAGCAACGCGGGCCGAGTCAGCGGAATCATAATACGCCACCATATTCCAAAATGGGAACAACCATCCATGACTGCGGCCTCGGAGAGTTCCTTGGGAATGGTCAGATAAAACTGCCGCAGCAGGAAAATAAAGAATGGAATACCGAAAAATGCCGGAACCCATAACGGTAGATTGGTGCCGATCCATCCCAACTCCCGAAAAATACGATACAGCGGCACCATGAACACGGGAAAGGGGAGCATCATGGAAGCCAGAACAATTCCGAATACCAATCCGCGACCCCGCCAGCGGATTTTTGCCAGGCTGTAGGCCACCAGCGAGGATGAAAGCATCGCACCGATGGAACTTAACACAGCGATAATCAGCGTATTGCGGGCGAAAAGGGAAAAATCAAATTGCGGATCATGCAGCACATGCGGGTAATTTTGCCAGCGCACCGGACGGGGAATAAACACCGGCGGTACCCGCACCGCCTGCACTTCGCGTTTCAGGCTCGTATCGACCATCCACAGCAGCGGCGCCAGATAGGTCACGGCGGCCAGCAGTAACAGAAGGTGCGTCAGCAATCGTTGTTTGCGGCTCATGCGTAGTAAACCCACTTTCTGGCCGAGGCGAAGGCCAATGCCGTTAAAATCAGAATAATAAGTAACTGAATCCAAGCCATGGCGCAAGCCGGCCCCATGCGTAACTCATTGAACGCAGCTTCAAAAATATACATGCTGTAGAAAAGCGTGGAGCGCCCGGGGCCGCCGTTGGTCATCACATAAGGAATGTCAAACACCTGCCAACTGCCGATGATGCCCATAATAAGGTTGAAAAATATCACGGGTGAAAGCATCGGCAGGGTGATATTAAAAAAGCGGCGAATCGCCCCGGCACCGTCGATTGCGGCAGCTTCGTGGAGTTCCCGCGGAACATTCTGTAGACCGGCGAGAAAAATGATCACCGTCTGCCCGACGCCCCAGAAGCTGATGAAAATAATCGCCGCCATCGCCCAATGTGGATTCCCCAGCCACACCGGTGGGGAAATATTCCGCAGTGCCTGCAGCGTGGCGTGTCCCGCGCCCGCCACGGCGGCCAGCGGCACCAGAATATCCTGCCCCAGCAGGTGCAGCACCGGCCGGAGAGCCGCATTAATCAAGCCTTTGTCCGCATTGAACATCCATTGCCAGATCAGTGCTGCCGCCACCAGCGGCACCAGCGATGGCAGAAATACAATGGTACGATATAACGCTTGGCCGCGGATGGGCATATTCAGGAAAATGGCCAGCAGCAAACTCAGTGTCAGCGTACAAGGCACAGAAATAGCCGCGTAAATAATTGTGTTTAAAAGTGCGGTGTGAAAAGTCTGATCGGTCAGCAGATGGCGATAATTGTTCCAGCCGATCCACAGCGGCGGTTGCAACATGCTGTAATTACAGAAGCTGTAATACAAACTCATGGCCAATGGAAAAAACAAAAACGCCCCCATACCAATAAGGTATGGCGCCGCAAAGGCCATACCCGCCAGTTGCTCACGACGGCTGATGCGCTGGTTCATGGCCGTAGCTCCTGCTGGCGTCGCCATGCGACCAGGCGTTTTTCCCGCCGTACCCATTGATTCGCCAGCGATTGCGCGTGGCGCAACTGGGCGGTTACCGAGGCCCCCATCCAAATTCGGTTGGCCATGACCGTCAATTGCAGGTTCAGGCGCGGCCAAAGGGCGCTGGGCGGCAGAGACTGGACGTTCTCCTGATGCGCCAGCGTCTCAAAAACCTGAATGTACGGATTGGGGTTTCGGCGTATGAATTTTCGACTGACGTTCAGCAACGGAGAAGGTTTGGCCTGCTGATCATTGAGATACTCCAGATTTTTCTGCGCTATAAAATACTTCAGCACCGCCAGCGCCGCGTGCACATGTTGCGCCCCGCGTGGAATCACCCATACATCGCAATCACCGAAGACGGCCGCACCCGGCGGGCCAAAACTTGTGGGAAATGGCGCCACCCCGTAATGTCCGATGAGTTTCGGATTGTTACGATTAATGAAATTGGCCAGAAAAGGTCCCTGTAACTCCATAGCGACGTGCCCATCCATAAAAGGATTTAACGGCGAATTGAATGGGCCGAAACCGCTTTGGAAACTGTCCACTGCGCGGTAACCCAGGCGTTGGGAAAAACTTTGAAACCAGCGATAAGCTTGCTGTTGCTGCGGTGTGTCGATATTAAAATGTCCGGTTTTACAATTGTAAATGTGATTGCCGAAATAAATTCCCCAGTCGGGAGAATACCAGTTCGGTTCCATCGGCAAAAAACCCACCTGCTGGATGGTGCCGTCCGGCTTGCTGATCGTCAGGCGCTTCGCCATGGCCCCCAATTGTTGCAATGTTGTCGGTGGTTTATTGGGATCAAGTCCGGCCCTGGCGAAGAGTATTTTGTTCCAGTACAGCGCGTTGGGATCGGTGGTGGCCGGAAGACCATAAAGTATGCCATGCGGGGCGCAGAGTTTCCACGCGAATGGCACAAACGTATGCGGCGTGACCACCTTATGCCGGACCAGGGTATTAAGCGGCGTCAGCGCGTGGTACGAAATAAACTGCCCCATGATGGCGGACCACAGCGTGACAAGATCGGGCGGATCACCACCGGCGGCGGCAATGAGGGTTTTAATGTTGACACTGCTGACTTCCACCATATTGATATAGATATGATGTTGCGACATATTGAACTTATTGACGATATGCCGCATAGCCCGGCCTTCAAAGCCGGTCCATTCCTCCCAGTAGCTGACCACAACGCGCTGATGAATGGGTTTCCCATTAGGCAGAATATGAGTACTGGGCCGGTCGCCGAAGACCAGCATCGCTGCAGCTCCGACAGCCACCAGCACCGTGGCGCTGCGATGCACCAGGCGGGAAAACCTGGATAATTCCTGTGTTTCCATCACCTTGCCTTACTGGCCCGCAATAATCTCCATGCCGTTCATATAGGGCCGAAGCGCTGCGGGCACGCGTATGGTGCCATCGGCATTCTGATATAATTCCAAAATTGGAATCAAGATACGCGGGCTGGCCACAACGGTGTTATTGAGCGTGTGGCAGTATTGCACCCCGCCTTGGGCGTCGCGATAACGCAATTGACAACGCCGAGCCTGAAATTCATACAGGCGGCTGGCGCTGTGGGTTTCCCCATACGCCTGCCGTGAGGGCATCCAGGTCTCAATATCAATCATGGAAGCATTCTTGGGGCCTAGATCGCCGGTGCAGCATTGCATCACCCGATACGGCAGATTCAGCCGTTGCAGCAGCAGTTCACTATTGGCCAAAATTTGCTGGTGCCAGCGGATTGATTCGTCACGGTTATTGCGGCAGATAATAACCTGTTCCACTTTGTCAAATTGATGGATCCGATACAGGCCGGAGGTATCTTTGCCATAGGTTCCGGCTTCCCGTCGAAAGCAGGTGCTTTGGGTTACCAGTTTCCGCGGCAACTGAGCTTCCTCCAGAATTTCATCGCTATGATAGGCGGTCAGGCCCACTTCCCCCGTTCCGGTGAGAAAACGTTCGTCCTCTCCGGTTTCATTGAGTTCCCCCACCCGATACGCCTGCTCCCGCCCGGCCGGGAAAAAACCAGTGCCGCGCATCGCCGTCTCGCGCACCAGCACTGGAACAGTCATAGGCGTAAAACCTTTTTCAAATACCATCATGTCCATGGCCAGCCGCATCACCGCCTGATGCAGCAACGTGCCGGCACCGGTGAGAAAATAACTACGCGACCCGGCCAGCCTAACCCCGCGTGGCACATCAAACAACCCCAGTTTCTCTCCGAGTTCCACATGGCTGCGCACTGGAAAATCAAAGCTTGGAACGGTGCCCCATTTACGCAATTCCACATTGTCTTCCGCTGATTTTCCGCGTGGCACATCGGAATCCGGAGGTTGGGGAATCGTCAGTAAGCGCGCGTTAATTTCCGGTTGCAGCGCTTTAATCCGCTCCTGAAGAGCCACGGATTCCTGCTTTATTTGCGTAGGGCGCTGCCGTAGCGCCGCCGCCTGGGTTTCCAATGCGGTCCGTTTGGACGGATCTTTTTCGTTCTTCAGCCGTCCCATTAAGGGGCCGATTTCCTTGTTGATTTTGTTTTGCTCGGTGGCCAATTCCTGCAGTTGCTGTTGCAGCGCACGCCAGCGCGCATCCAATTCCAATAAGCCGTCAAGATCAACGGCAATATTTTTCGCCTGTGCTCCGTCCCGTACCAGGTCGGGATTTTCCCGGATAAATCGCATGTCCAGCATAAAGATCCACCAAAACCACCAAAACCGCCGGTATGATAACAATTATTTCAAATTCAGTCGCCGCGTCCACTTTCGGAAGTGCCGCAGGTGTGGGTGGAGGCCTGTCCGAGCAATGGCCGGGATTACTCGGACAGACTGAAGAAACCCCCAACACCATGCTGACCCCAACTGTTCCCCTGTCCCTGCCGGGGCCGCCCGGCCATGCGGCGGCACCAGATTTATTCCGGAATAGCCGGTGGGGCAATTATGGGCGGCCCAGTTTCGGCGGTGGAAGCTCAGCCTTGAGTTTGTTGGCCTTTTGAATGAGTTGATGTGTCGTTAATTCCGGAACTTTCGGTACGATGAAAGCCCAAATTTCATGATCCTTGAATTCAATGGGTAACAAACTGGCAAACAAGTCCACCCCATACCATTGGAACCAGGGCCGATGGGTGTTTTTTTGAGTATGCAGATAATAATAAACGTATTTCGGTTTCAGCGGCGTACCAACGTTCTCCTTTTTTCGCAGCCGCACGCTGTAATCACCGTACCATTTGAACTGCACCGTGCAGGGCGTCGTGCCCTGCTGAACATCATTCAAATAAGCCAAACTTCCCGGCGGATCGCTTACCAACGTGATGGACCGCTCAACACAGCCACCCAGCGAAAGCATCACAACACCGGCTAAAGCCCCGGAGAGCCAACCACGAACGCGCCCAACACGATAGAATGATTTCAATATCATGGAATAAATTGTAACCGAATTTCTCTATCTGTCCTGCAAATCAATGCCGGGGTGGAATCAGGGCGGCAGAAGTTAGCCAGGATATTCAACGGATGTTCCCGCAAAATCCGCTGGTTTATAGTGCAATAATGCACTGTACAATTAACGCGTTTTGCGTCTTGGCGGCAGTTTCTTTCTCGTGGCCACATGAACGTCACGATGGGGAAGCGCTGCGGGCATGGATTTTGGCCATGGTGCAGGCGGCAAAGCGAATAGCCGTTACCAATGGGGTGCCGTAAGGCCAATGCTTGGAGCCGGTCCAGCTTGCCGGCCCGAATAGCTGGGAATGATTACGGCAATGCGTTGTTGATAGACTTGTTGGTTACGCACATCCATGCCTCTTTGATCAATCCTTTGATATGTTTCTATTATTCGACGGACCTCACTAGTTCCCACAACATTAAGCAAAAACTATTTTGCGGAATTTTCCCTTGCAACTGCTGACTTTGCGCGTAGAATCATCTGCGCTCAGAGTTATTGTCGGTCCGGCCCCACCGAAAGGCCGTGGACGGTTACTAATTTTGTTGATCAAGGAGATCAGGCGGTGAAAAAACGTTTTCAATACCGATATGTTTGGGCTACTGTCGCAGCCGTGGCGAGCACGGCTCTGGCAGCTTCCGGTGCGAATCTGACTCTGGCTAGCCATGGCCACACGCGATACACCATTGTGATCGCACCGAAGGCCTCGGTGACGGTGCAACATGCCGCGCATGAGTTGGCGACGGATATGCACCAGATTTCGGGAGCAAATTTCCCCATAACGTCTAGGCAACCCGCGGGACCGGCTATCTATGTCGGACCGAGCGCGATGTTGTTGGCGGGATTTCCCAAGTTGGCATTGAAGGCTCTGCCGGCGGAGGGTTTTTTTATCCAGACTTCCGCCCAAAACCTGGCGTTAGCGGGAAAGAATGGCCGGGGGACGCTTTATGCGGTGTACAGCTTTTTGGAAGGGCATCTCGGTGTGCGTTGGTATTCACCGCACGACACCGTTATACCAGACCACCAAGTGGTGCGGATTCCAGCGTTGCATGAAAGGCAAGTTCCCGGCTTCACTTATCGGGATACGGACGAGTACCCGGTCGCTCGTCACGCCCAATGGGATGCCCATCTGGAACTAAACGGTGTTGATGTTCCCGATAAGGCCTATCTGGGGGGCATCAATCGTTTATTTAACGGCGCGGAAAATTTCTACACCTTAGTACCGCCGGCAAAGTATTTCGCTAAACACCCTGATTATTACAGTTTGATCAATGGGAAACGAAGTGATTGTTCTACCCCTTGGTCAAAATGTTCACAGCTTTCTCTGGTAAATCCCAATGTCTTTCGGATCATCACGGCGGCGCTGGTGGCGCAGGCCAAGGCGAATCCCAATCTTCTCACTTTGGGTCTCTCGCCAAACGACTCGCCGGGTGGTGAATCCCAAGGTGCGCGATCCCGGGCGAGCGACGCGCGGTATGGGGCACCATCCGGGACGCTGCTGCATTTTGTCAATAAGGTGGCGGCGGCAGTGCAGGAGCATTTTCCGTCCCGCAAAATCTGGGTCGAAACACTCGCCTATCGGTATACTCAACAGCCGCCTAAGGCCGGTACCATCCGAGCCGGTTCAAATGTGCTGGTGTGTCTGGCCCCGATTGACATGAATTATGCAGTCCCGATTACCGCACCGCAAAACCATTCTACTCTGCAGGCCCTGCTGGGATGGGATAAGGTAGCATCGGGGCATCTTCAGGTTTGGACCTATGTAACCAATTTCGCTAACTACCTGCAGCCATTTCCGGATTGGAATGAGCTTGGCGCGGACATGGAGTTGTATCGTGCGCATGGAGTCTCCGGTATGTTCTGTGAGGGCGATTACAATTCAGTTGGCGAGATGCAGGTGATGCGTACTTGGGTGATGGCACATCTGATGTGGAATCCCACACTGAAGGTTTGGAAACTCATTCGAGAATTCAGCAATGGCTATTATGGTGCGGCCGGATCGTATATCTATCGATATTTGCGGCTGTTTTCCGGGCTGTTGCAAAAATCCAATATTCGCCTTGGCATTTACGATTCTCCCAACGCCGCCTATTTGACACCGAGGATATTATTGAAGGCCAAGCAGTTGTTCCGAAAGGCCCGGACGGCTGTGAAGTCTAATTCCCCAGAATTGAGTCGCGTCGACCAGGCTGAATTGGGCGTCCGTTATGTAGAATTGATGCATGCTGTGCCCACCACGCGGTCCACGATAGTACAGAAGGCTTCTTTCCGGAATAAGCTCAATCGCTTGGTGCGGAGTATGCAGCGGTTCAGGGTGAAGTACATTTCTGAGGGGCGTCCAGTTTCGGATTGGATTACCGCCCTGCAACGCACCGCACGCTGAGTCAATGCCTGTAATGGAAACATAAGAGGTCATTTGAGACAGTCACGAATGCCATTAACACCGAGTTTAGCCCGATAAATTTTAATTTTGGGAGAGAAAACCCTTGATTTACAGGCCAATGCCGGTATATGCAGTTGCGTGCATGCCTATCACGAAGCAATCGCAAACCACTCAATACCAGAAACACTGGGCAAGATAACAGAAACAATCAAGATGTGTTGCCGCAGGGTGGGACGGGGGCTTTGATTGATGATCTGATTGATACCGCCCATGAAAGTATATCGGTGGCGGTTCGGGAGAGGTGTTGTCGGCTGGGCATTGATTCTGGGTCATTTAAACGGGCTGCGGAATCGCTGCCGCGTGTCGGGCAATTGAGTTTAAGCGACGAATTGCTACCTAAGATCGTTGAATCCGAAGGGAAGGCGGCCCTGGCTTGGCAGGATAAGGAAACGGTTCCATTGAACTGGGGCATCGAAGACACAACCACCAAGGCTAGCGAGGATGGTTCGTCAGTACGCCGCATGTGTGTCGGATCGGACGGTTTCATTCTGCCCATGGTAACCAAGACGGAACAGGTCAAACGACACCAGAAAGTCCAAACCCGGCGTAAGAAGCCGCGACGAAAGCACAGCGCGGCTGCGCCGCAACCAAAAATTCACGCGGAGTCGCGAGAACGCGGAGATACCAAAACGCGACCACGAAGTACAGATTTTCGGAAAACTGTGCCGAAAAACGCTACTAAAAAATCTTTGCACGCTGCGAAGAAATGGATGGATTGTGGCACAGAGTCGCATTTGGGGCGTGACTATCGGATGTTGATTTTGTATTAAATCGGCCATCAACACAAAAAGATCACCCGTGGCGACGGCTTGATTCCAGGACTTCAGCCATTTAACCTTCTCGGCTCGTGCCTGTTCCAAACGCTCTTTTAGTGAATCATCCGAATCGGCCATACCGTTCCGCCTTTGCAAGAATCAGTCTTTATTTATATTAACCGTTTTTTCGGTAAAACCGCTTGCTGGGGAACGGGCACAGTGACAGGGGTTCCGGGGCCACTGGGCGCTAGGGACACGAAAAGGTGACATCCATCGTTGTTGTCAAGAAGTAGAAATGTCACCCTGTTAGCCGAAGTAGAAGCGTCACCCTGGCATCGATACTCCAGTGGCGTGGCGGCCAGGCGTAGGCGCAGGAAGGGGCGCAGCCCCGACCGGAGCTGGGCCGCCACGCCGACCACGCCCGTCCCTTGGGAGAAGAGCACTGGGTGGCAACAATGGCGGCAAGCACGGGATTGGATCACACACTGAACCCGTTTGGAAGACCAAAAAAGCAGGGGACAAGATGATAATGATGGATGTCACCTTTTCGCGTTCCTAAATTGCCACGTTGTCACTTCGTCTTTGCCGTTGTTTGCTTTGCCGGCCCCCCGGCAGCGGTGGTGGCCGAGGCCGGCGAGGCCAGCATTGTGATCTCGATATTCCCAGTTAGCTTCCCGTGTTTCGTCAAATAATAACACTGCCAAATTGTGCCGCCAAAGTGTTGCGGATCCATCTGGTACACCATACCGGTGGTAAGGAACTGCCGGAGGGTCATATTCTTGACGTTAAAATGCAGCGGCGTTTTGTAGGACTTCAAATCCGGAGCATAGGGCAACAAGAAGGTCTTGGCGAATGGGTCATAATAGAAATGCACTTTGGGGAACCGCTTCGCGAATACCCGCGACACCAATTGCATGAAACTCATGGTTCCATGGAAGGTGAATTTCTGATTCATGGGGTTGGTTCTCCACACCAGCGCCTTCCGGTAAACGAGGTGAATGACGTGCCTATTAACCTTGTCGCGCCAGACCGTGTAGCCAGGAAGATTCGAGTTTAGAAATTTCACGGCAACTGAAATTGTCAGCGGTTCGGGCGATGGCGGTAGTTGAATCTTCGACAGGCCGACGTCGCCACCTTTGGCTGATAAGACATCCTCGACGGCGAATATGCAATGGTTTGCAACCTCAAGCCGATTCCAGATATCGCTACTTCTCGGCGAGGCACCAGCCGGGGCGAGTCGCGGGCCCGCCAAAAATATCCCGAGTGACACAAGCAAAACGATTAGCAATTTACGACCAAACATGTGCGTTTTTCCTTTTCCAATCTTTTGACCTGAAACCTATTTCCAAGTGATAATCAACGTGCCATTGTCATAGGTGACCGAGCGGTTTGAAATGCCCGGATTCAGCGTGAATCCGGCGACCTGCACCTCCCAATTAACGGAACTCGGCCCCGAATTCGGAATAGTCAAGGTCCCAGCGTTCAGCCAATTTTGTGCCTCCGCGCTATTTTTGGGACACGGATTGGGGTCCTGCGGTGTGGACGGTGCGTCAACGCCAACGCCGACCCAATCGCTATATCGCCCATTCTCGATTTTCACATTGATCGCCTCAAACAGCCCACTGCCGTTTTCCCGCACTTCCTGGCCATTGTAGAGGCTGGTGAGAACGTTCCCAAACTGGTCATCAACAGTCATCGTTTGGGCAGTACCGGCCATCGTGGCCAACTCCACCTGCCCGGCCTGCAAGCCCCAAAAAGATGGAATGCTCGAACCAGAGAGTATCATGTTTTTACTCGTGACCGCGTGATTGAACGTCTGGAGCGGCGGCCCGATGGCCTTGGGAATTTCAATGGATACTAAAGCACTTCTAAGGACGGTGCTGCCGTCCTTCCCCTCGATTTCTACATCCCCATTCGGCATACTCAGCGCGGTGCCCGCAGTGCCGTAGACATCAAGGATTATCTGTCCGGTCGAAGAATCCGAGTGGTAATTCTCGACGGCTGCCGCACCAGTGCCGCCGGGAAGGGTGGTGAAGTTAGCCACGCTCACATTGCCGACGAGATCCGTAGGAGCCACAGTTGCGGTCACCGGAACGAAAATCGACCCCGGGTCGGTCTTGCTGGCTCCCGTCTTAATTGGGTTCGGCGAGAAGGATACCACTGCGCTGGTCAGTTGCTGAGGTGCCGCGTTGGCCGAGCCGCTCCAACATTGATTAGTCTTAGTGTCGGTGACGGCCACGGAGCAACTCACGGAAACCTGCCAGTACCCCGCAACTAGCGGCGTAAAGATCAACGTCGCTCCGCCGGAGGAGGACGACGCCTGCTTTATCTTAGCATTATAACTCCCCGGTAGGCCGAAGGAATCTGCGTCCAACTTTTTGTATTGCACCTTGGTAACCGACCAAGCGTACGTCGCGGATAAGTCGCCCTCGGTCACGCCGGACGGCGGCGTGTAGTTGGCGCTGAGGCCCGAGGTGGCGGCGTTGCCAACTTCAACCGGGCTTGGGGAAAACGGGCCCATGTTCGCTGTCACCGTCACCGGCCCGGCGTAGGTCAGCGCCAAGGCAGTATGCGCCAAATGCAATAATACGCACGCCGCGATGGTCGCTGCGCCGAACTATCGCAGCACGCCGCACGGCTGGACGCGGGGCCAATACGCGGGGCGAACCCGCCCCTGCCCCCGCTACCCGACCCCGTGCTTCTTTTTCCAAGCAGCCAGCCAGCGGTTAAACAGGGGCATGTTATAAGCCCGCGGCTGCACGCCGACGTAAATAGTCATCGCTCCCGTGCGCAGATGTGTGTTGGCCAGGCGCGTGGAAAACTTGTACGGCCCAGGAACCGATAGATCATACCGGCGATTTAACAGCAGTGGCCGCCAGTACTCGTAGAGCTTTCCGGCCCCGAGCGTATAGGCGCGCCGATGCCCGGCGGTCGGATTTTCCTTTGCCATCTGCTTACCGTATGCCGTTAATGGGGCAGGTCGATTGTTGATGCGACGGTAAAGAGATCCCAAGTGAGCGCTACTGCCAAAACATGGTCCTACCGTGCGGCAATGCGCAAAATCCAGTTCGGGGTTGCCGGTAAGGCGGATCGTTCGGGCGTTGCGGGCCACATTGCGGAAAAACAAATGAACGCGAACCTCTTGAGTGCCGTTGGGATTAAATTTCACGTAGGTGCCCATCTGCAGGCCGTGGCGGATGACCCCCCATACCATGGTAAACCTTGGTGCCTTCCCATCGTACCATGCGATGGCCGGGCCGGTGGGTTGGTTATTCGGCGGCAACACGCGGAACCTGATCACATTGCTAATCATGCCCATACCGGCAAGTTGCGCCTCGTACTTCCCCGGGACGCTGAGGTCGAAGACGTGGGAATAGTTCAGAGGCAAAGAGAGGGTAAGGCTCTTACCGGGCTGGGCACCATTCGCCTTTGCGGAACCAGCGACATAATTCCTATAACCACCCTTCACGTAACGAAGGAGGGCGGTGGGCGACAGCGAATGCGGTCCCCAGCACCACGCTCCCGGAAAGTCAACCCAAGGCGGTACAAGGCCGACGACGGGAACGTCTTTCGGTCCTCTATTGACAACCGTTATTTGAATAGCCACCGTGGCTCCGGACACAACTGCAATGGGGCCGGATATTTCCAGCGACGCTCCGTCGACGGTCGTGGTTGCAGTTGGCTTGGCCGGTACTTGCGGCGGTACCCGCCAGGGCATATTCTCGCCGAGGAATGGCGCAGCAACCCCTCCGTGGGGAAGGTCCACGGCATCCACCGTCGCCGCCTGCGATACCACATGCAGCGCCAGGAAACACAGCCATGCGGCAGCCATGATCGTAGGCGATATGAAAACACCCCCGGCGTAGCCGTGGGCACGAGGAGAGAGATGGCGGAAGAACTGCCGCAGATTTTCGAACCTTTCGTTGATAACCATTTCACAATCCTTTCGTTTCGTTACCAGTAATTTGGCACACTGCATCTGCCAACGCCGTGGCCGCAGCGGCAACACGGGCACGGCCTGTTTATTGAGCGATTTGGGGCACCAGATCGAATAATCCAATCCATTCTGGATAGCTATTTGTGTTTACTCCCGGCGGTGCCGTGTTGAGCAGGTTGGCGGGTGTCCAAACACCGTTTGCAAGGGCCGCACTACCTGACCACGACCACGAAACATATTGAATCGGAACCTCAATTGACTCGGCAGTCCCATTCGTCGCTGCGGGCTGGTACATCAGATACATGGTTGGATTATCGTCCACGGAAAGGCTGGCCAAGTTTGGCTCAATCTGGGTACTAACCATCGGGGAATCATCTGTCGCGTATTGGCCGTCGCCCAGGTTCGGGTCCGCGCCGTACGGCCATTTTGTATCCAAGCCGAAACCGTCACGGATATAGTGGGTGCCATCTGCTGCGGTAAAGGAATCGTTTGCGTAGTAAAGTTGCCCCCATACGACGCTTCCCGAATAACCCGATTGAATCTGTGTAGCTGTGAACTTAATTCCTACCTTTCCAATTTCAGGAAGACCGTCGTGTATGGTCGGCTCGGGTGCTGGATATTGGCTGTCGAAGGCGATGACGCCCTTAACCGTTGATACCGTGATTGTCGGCTTGGCGACGCTGAAGGTTGTCTGCGCTGGCGGTATGCCGCCACCAGTGGGCGTTAGGGCTTGTGACAAAATAAATGTGATGATTAACGCATAATCTGTCCGATAATATAATGGATGCGGATAGACGGTGCGAAGATGATGAAACTTAAAGTTCTGCGAGCGCTCAACGAGTCGCAGGCGCGGTGGTATGTGGCCAGCGAGGCGGTAGCGATGGGGAGGGGCGGCATTGAAGCCATGCACAAGCTCACGGGGTTGTCACGGCCGCGGATTATGCGTGGAATCCGCGAGTTGAAGGCGCGGAAAGTCTTAGCGTCTGATGGCCGGGTGAGAAGGCCCGGTGGTGGCCGCCGGGCGTTGGAGCAGCATGATGCGGGTCTGTCGGCGGCGTTGGCAAAGATCATGGAGGAGAACACGGCGGGTGACCCGATGAGTTATCTGCGCTGGACGCACAAATCAACCCGGCAGATCGCCGGCGAATTAACCGCCCGGAATCACCCGGTCAGCTACCGGACGGTGGCCCGGCGGCTGGTGGCCATGGATTATTCCCTGCAGGTCAACGTCAAGACCTTGGAAGGCATCGCGCCACCGGAGCGGGATGCCCAGTTCCGCTACATCAATCAACAGGTTCAAGAACGGATCGCCCAGGGAGAACCGGTGCTCTCGATTGACACCAAGAAAAAGGAGCGTGTGGGCCTTTTTCGCAATGCGGGCCGTGCTTATCGGCGTAAGGGGCAGCCGCAGGAGGTGAACACCTATGACTTTATCCGCCTCAGCGATGGTCCGGCGATTCCCTACGGGGCCTACGACGTCAGTCGCAACGAGGGCTTTGTCAATGTGGGCATGACGCACGACACGGCGGAATTCGCCGTGGAGAGCCTGCGGCACTGGTGGCAATTAGTACTACAACGCTACAAGTGACTCCAATCGCAGACTATCATGTCCTTCAATTTCAGCCCCAGCGTGTGCAATCGCCGAAGTGTCCGCTTGCGGTGGCTGCGTTCGGCAGCGACATTGCGGCGTTGCGTGCGAATCAGAGTCTGGGAGATCATCTGGGCCAGAGCTTGTGTGCATCGGCCGCCGCGTGTCCATACTCCCACCAGGCTGGCCGTCGCGGTCCGCACCTGGCCAACCGTCAGTGCCGGATTTTTTTTTATGCGCTTGGTGGAACTCGGCCATAAACAAATAACTTACACAACTGAGAATCAAGTGACGGCGGATCGACTGATACTTGCGCACCTCGAAGTGGTCCAGCCCCAGTTCACCCTTGCCGTCCTCGAACATCCG
>JBMFGW010000041.1:0-30261 GCA_049977145.1 Phycisphaerae bacterium | reverse complement strand
TCCGGATCCAAGCTATGCCGATTGGGGATAGCCTGGTAAATCTCCTGCAGCAAGGGAGCCAGAAGAGATGGGTCAAAAAGCTTGAGTCCCTCCGCGAGTGTGCTGCGACACACCCGATCCACATTCAAGCTCTTATTAACCCCGGGCACCTGGCTGTAGAGTTCGAGCTTCCGCAGACTGCGAATATCGGAATTGAAAAAACCCAGCAACAGAATCGTGACTATATCATCGAGATACAGGTCGCGGTTGGGATGTGGATGAATACGGCGAAGATCGCTGATGTACTTCTGCAAGAGCTTAATGTATTTACGCCCCACGAGGTGCCGAAACGGCTTGCGGCGGGCCGCAGGCTTCGCCACCGCCGCCGTGTCGGCCTGCGCCGCTTGTGCCGGAGACTGCGGTGATACTCCCGGCAACGCATCCGGCGATCTCACTAAAGGGGCGGCCTGCATCGCCTGCCGCCGACGCTTCCGCGGCCAAGACCGGTTCGTAGGAAGTTGTGTGACTGCATTCACCATGGCCAACAGTACACCACAAAATACGCGCTGGCGCAAATATTAAGATTGTGTTAAGATTGTCCCGGACGCTACTGCGTGATGCCAGGCATCCGGGCTGATGCCCTTGAGAAGCAGGTCCGCTACGATCCGGCTTTCCGGCAACTTGAGCGACCCCGCACAGATATTGGCGGAATAACGCCTTGTCGTCCTGTCAGAAACCATTTCCAGCTTCAGTCCTCCAAGCGGATACTGCACAATATCAGTATGTACACAGGCATAAAACCACCGCTTTTCCCAATTTCACCGACGCCGGAAAGCATACCGCAAGAATGGTTCGGCGGCTATTGCGCTTAAGATCGCCAGGACCGTTTGACAGGGAGAATCCGAGGACGTTACAGTCCAGCTTGGCAGTTTTGGAAAACCAGCAACTTAGAGTATCCATTATGACAAACCCTGTAGAAAAGAGCGATCCTAAAAGTGGTAGAAAAACCAAGATCGATGATTGGGAGCGGAACGTGCTACCAATACTTACCGATCTTTCCGCCTTGGCACCAAAGCTGCAGGTCTTGAGTTTGCGTGAGCAAATTATCTTCGCTGCGGCGGTACCTGATGCCGGACTCGCTCGCCTCACCGGTCATCGCCTGAATGGCCCATTGGATGAGATTAACAATTTTCTTGGCACTGCTGGCAAAGGGGACTCCAGAGCACCATGTGGGTCATTCGGAAGCCGCATCCAGCTGGCCCGTCTCGTCGGGGTTATCAATCCCGAGGATGCCGAGTTGCTTCGTGAGGTCAAGGATTTAAGGAACCATGTCGCCCATGCCGTGGAAATCGAGTTGGAAAGTAAGGCCATTGCAGAGGGACTGTTGGCCGTCTATACGCTGTTTAAACCGGTCCGGGTACAGAACCTCGTTTTCATGGAGCTGGCGCAAAAAGGAAATTCGCCCTTGATGAAGCAGGTTGAGAAAATGTATCCTGGCGAGTGGCGGATTTTACAGGCAAAGTTGGATCAATCGAGGCAACAATGGCAAGAGGAAATTGTTCAGCCAATTACGGCAATCTATGAGAGCCGTCTCAAGGCTGGAAAAATGGAACCCACTGAGACTCCCGTCGCAGAGATTCTTACCTCCGGCATGGAAGCGCTGCTTAGTAATGGAGATAACATCAAAATGGTCGCAAACCTCTTATTTCTCGCAATGTTGGCCTATTACAGGG
This sequence comes from Phycisphaerae bacterium, assembly GCA_049977145.1. GTDB lineage: Bacteria > Planctomycetota > Phycisphaerae > WQYP01 > WQYP01 > JAMDCX01. Next base: position 28,549 of record JBMFGW010000041.1, on the reverse strand, counting down.
TGCGCTTTGACTCCACGCTCCGGAATATGAAGCCGGTGGACGTGATTGCCGAACCCTTCAGTTTGTTATCGCCTGCGTTTCTTGCCGAAGTGCCGGAGGCTGCCAAGGAACAGGACGGGAAATAGTGCCCCCTGCTTGATGGGCTATGGATCGGCACTGCCAGCATGCGCTAACGCGGCCCCCCGATCTCCGTACCCGGCAGCGTTTCCACCCGCGAATAAAATAACGCCACCACCTCTTTGCGTTCTTCCGGCGTCAAATCGGCAGCTTCAAGCAGTCGGTTCCAGTTATCTCGAAGGTCTTCCAGACTCTGAATTCCATCAAAACCAATCGCCCCGGATTTGCGGATGTAGACCAGATTATCACTTTCCCCCACGGTGATTTCCGCAATTTCCGGTGTGGTATACGATTCCCCAAGCACATAGCCCACAATCGCCGCCATCAGCGGCGATTGGCTAATTCCGCCACTTTTTCCCGTAAACGGTTACCGCCAGCTCAATTAACTCGAGCTTTTCCAGCGTTACAGTATTAATTCAATGCTCTACTCTATTTAGGATTTTAGCTGATGTATTTTGTGGTGTAATTTCCTATATTCACCGCCGGAATAGTCCTGATTATATTTATTTTCTTATGGCTGTATTATTCAAATTACATTGGACCGCAGCGCGGCCGGAAGAAGTGTGGAATGGTTCCCACTTCATGAAAAGTCCTGTGGCCTTGGTGGAATTGGCGGTATGGACACCACGATGTTGAAAACTCGAATACCCCAACGACGCCGCTGGATGATCCGCGGCCAGGTTCAGGGTGTGGGTTTTCGGCCTTATGTATATCGTCTGGCACAAGAAGCACATCTCACCGGCTTGATCCGCAACAACTGCGATGGCGTGATTATTGAAGCACAAGGTTTAGAGAGTCACCTGGCGGATTTCGTTAAAAAGGTCCAAGCCAACCTGCCGCCATCTGCGCATATCCGCGATGTTGCGGAGACCACCATGGAGCCGGTATCCAGTGAACACGCTTTTTATATTGGAGCCAGCGATGACCGCGGAATTCCAGCAGCGGCCATAACTCCCGACATCGCGTTATGCGCGGAATGTCGGCAAGAGTTGTTGGATGTCTCCAATCGACGATACGAGTATGGGTTAATTACCTGTACAAACTGTGGGCCGCGGTACAGCATTATTCAGAATATTCCCTATGATCGACCGGCGACGACCATGGCTGAATTTAAGATGTGTCCCGCCTGCAACCGGGAATATGACGCCCCCGCGGATCGGCGATTTCATGCGCAGCCCATTGCGTGCCATGCTTGCGGGCCGCAGGTAAGTCTAGTTGATTCTCACGGGGAAACCATTCCGGGTGAGCCTATTACCCAAGCCGCCGGGATGTTGCGTGACGGACGCATTCTGGCCATTAAAGGAATTGGCGGTTTTCATCTGGCGGCGCGGGCAGACGATGCACGAGTAGTGCGACGACTGCGTCAAGTCAAACAGCGGGATACCAAGCCATTCGCCCTCATGTGCCGATCCGTTTCCGACGCACGACGATTCATCAAACTAAGTGCGGAAGCACAGGCGGCGATGGCAGCTCCGGAAGCTCCAATTGTTCTGGCGATGCGGCAATCCGATGCGCCGGTGGCTGCGGAAGTGGCGGATGGAAATTGTCGGCTCGGCGTAATGCTGCCTTACACGCCGATCCATCATTTACTTTTCGCACAGTTGGATAAAGCGGTGCTGGCCCTGATTATGACCAGTGGCAATGTCACGGACGAACCTCTGGCAATTTCCAATATCGAGGCCATGGAACGGCTGGGCGAGTTATGCGATGGCTTGTTATGGCATGATCGCCCGATTGCGCGCTGCGTGGATGATTCGGTGGTGCTGGACATGGGGACCGCGCAACGGCCCGTGCCGATCCGCCGGTCAAGAGGGTTCGTGCCCGCAGCCATTACGCTGGGCATGGCACCGCGCGGCGCTGGTTTATGTCTGGGGGGCGAACTGAAAAATACCGTGGCTGTGGTGCGCGATTCGCAAGTGATTTTAAGCCAGCACCTGGGCGATCTGAATAATAATTTGGCGCGGCAACATTTCATGGAAACCATTGAAGATCTATGTCGGCTGTACAAGATCACGCCTGAATTCATTGCCCACGACACCCATCCTTTGTACATCAGCGCCCAATATGCCGTGCAGTTGGCCAAACGCTGGAACGCGCAACTCATTGCGGTGCAACACCATCATGCTCATGCGGCGGCGGTGCTGGCGGAACATGCGGTAAACAAGCCGGTGTTGGCGCTGATTTGTGATGGAACCGGATTGGGCCTTGATGGCACCGGCTGGGGCTGTGAACTACTCCGTGTGCAGGGCGGAGAGTTTCAGCGTTTGGCCTCCCTGAATCCCATGTTATTACCCGGTGGGGATATGGCGGCCCAGGACATACGCCGCAGCGCTCTGGCGATTCTGCACCAGACGTTTGGCCCGAAGTGCGATCAGTTGGCCGTGGCGCAGCGCCTGATTCCGGATTCCGCGGAACGGCAAATGTTGGCGCTGATGTTGGCGCGCCGTATTCAGTGCGTTACCTCCAGCAGCGCGGGGCGCGTATTTGATGGCGTCGCGGCATTGCTGGGAATCTGTGCCTTCAATCACTTTGAGGCGGAAGCGCCCATGGCCTTGGAAGCGGCGGCCTTGAGCGGCGCCGCAGCGGCACCGGAAAAACTCTGGAATATCTTCCGGGATGACCACGAAGTTGAACGCGTGGATCTACGGCCACTATTTCGCTATTTGGTGGAACAAGTGGAAAAGGGTGCTCCCGCTGCGGTATTGGCAGCGTTGTTCCATGCGCAATTCGCCGCGGCTTGGGAAGAAATCATCGTGCGAACCGCAATTAAAGAAAAACTCAACACGGTCGCGCTTTCAGGCGGCGTCTTCGCAAATCAACTTTTGTTACATGACTTAAACCGGCGGCTGGATCGGCGCGGTATGACGGTGCTGCGGCACGAAAAGGTTCCACCGAATGACGGCGGGTTAGCCTTGGGGCAGGCCTTGGTCGCGGCGGCGCGCTGGAACGCATCAGCACTGCCGGCGCAAAAGGCTGAAATGGAGTGTGCACCATGTGCTTAGCGGTACCGGCAAAACTTATTACACAGGACGGGCAACAAGGAACGGTAGATCTGCACGGCAACCGCATGGCGGTCAATATCATGATGACCCCGGATGCGGTTCCCGGCGACTGGCTTTTAGTTCATGCCGGCTTTGCCATTGAGCGCCTTGATGCCGATGCGGCGCACGAAACCTGGGCGCTGCTCGCAGATGTGGACCGAGCGAACATTGCCCAAGACGATGCGCTAACGGGAAAAGCCGACCATGGAGGTGTGGTATGAAAGCCAAGGTTACCACCGCCGAACTACTGGAGCGATTGCATGCCGCCGCGGCCGCCATCAAATATCCGGTTGCATTTATGGAAGTATGCGGTACGCATACCACCAGCGCGTTCCGTTGCGGCCTGTCCAGCGTGCTGCCGACCAATGTACGACTGATCAGCGGGCCGGGATGTCCGGTGTGTGTAACCGCACAATCGGACATTGACCGCTTGTTGGCGTTGGGATCGCGCCATGATGTTATTTTGTGCACGTATGGCGATATGTTGCGGGTACCAGGAACGCTGGGCACCCTGGAGACCGCCCGCATGAAGGGCCGCCGAATTGAAGTGGTCTACAGCAGCATGGACGCGGTCAAACGCGCCCAGCAGGAACCGGACAGTCAAGTAGTGTTTGCGGCAGTCGGGTTTGAAACTACTGCGCCGGCAACTGCCGCAGCCATCTGTGAAGCGCATCGCCGGAGCCTGAAAAACTTCAGCGTTCTGGCCAGCCACAAACTCATTATTCCCGCCATGCGGGCGTTATTAAAAGGTGCCAGTACGCAAAAAATCAACGGATTTCTTTGTCCGGGGCATGTATCGGTCATCATCGGCGCAGAGGCATACCGGCCGCTTGTGGAAGAATTCAACGTTGCCTGTGTGATCGGCGGGTTTGAACCTTCCCAAATTATTTCCGCACTGGTGTGTCTGACCGAAATGGTACAGAATCGTCAGGCGCTATTGGTTAATGAATATCCCGAAGCCGTGCATCCGAAAGGCAATCGGTGGGCTATGGCCTTATTGGATCAAATTTTCCAACCCGGTGATGCCCGCTGGCGCGGCATGGGGGTTATACCGGAAAGTGGCTTGGTGCTCCGTCCGGAATACGAGCGTTTTGATGCCGTCCGCAGATTTGCTCTGGCGGAACCGGAAGAGCACGAACCGGCTGGATGCCTTTGCGGCAAGGTTATCAGCGGGGAGGCTTTGCCGACGGAATGCCGTCTCTTTGGGCGTACCTGTACGCCGGTTTCGCCCATCGGTCCCTGTATGGTCAGTGCCGAGGGCACCTGCTCAGCATGGTTCAAATATGGCGCATTACGCAATATGCAGGCGCGGCCGGCAACAAAGAAAGCTCTCGCGGAGGTGAAATTATGACTCGGCGAACCATTAATGATACATCCCCCGGCGTCGATGTCGCATCAAGACGCTTCACACATCTGGCCTTGGCGCATGGCGGTGGCGGACAATTAACTGATGTCCTGCTGAACGAGTTGGTCTTACCGCGTCTGAGCAATCCCGCTTTGTCCGACCTGCTGGATTCCGGTGTCGTTCCGGGGGGCAAACTTGCCTTAACCATTGACAGTTATGTGGTGCAGCCACTGTTTTTTCCGGGCGGTGATATTGGCCGCCTGGCCGTCAGCGGCACGGTTAACGATCTGGCGGTAAGCGGTGCGCATCCGCGGGCGCTGGCGTTGTCCATGATTTTAGAGGAAGGCTTGGAACGCAACATCCTGGAACGGGTGCTGGATTCGGTTGCCGCCACCGCCTGTGAAGCGGGCGTTCGCGTTATCACCGGCGATACCAAGGTCGTTGGGCATGGACAGGCGGATGGTCTGTATCTGACCACTGCGGGCATCGGCGAATTGACCGGAGAAACGCTTCCGCATCCAGATCATATTGCACCGGACGATGTGTTGCTTATCAACGGCCCCATTGGCGAGCACGGCCTGGCGGTTATGCTCGCGCGTGAGATGCCGGAAGTACACAGTGTGTTGCGTAGCGATGCCGCGCCGCTCAATGGCCTTATTGAACACCTGCGGAGCGGTGTGCCGGAGGTGGTTTTCATGCGTGATCCCACCCGCGGCGGCCTGAGCGGCCTGACCGCCGATCTCGCGGCCCGCACCGGCTGGCGAATTAATCTTGAGGAAACGCATATTCCCGTCCGGCCCGAAGCGAAGCATGCCGCGGATATGCTGGGCCTGGATCCCTTGGATATAGCCAATGAGGGCAAGGTACTGGTGGTGGTACGACCAGCACAGGCCAAAGCCGCGTTAGCCGCCATGCGGGCGCACCCACTAGGACGGGACGCCCGGATCATCGGGTACGTTGCCGGGGAAAAAGATGGCGTATGCACGGTGCATACATCCATCGGCGGGTGGCGGGTATTGCAAAAGCCTTATGGAGAACAGTTGCCGCGAATTTGCTGATGGCCGCGGATTAGAAAAGGAGTTGATTGTATGCTCAGAGGAACATCCATCCCGCAACCTCCGACCCAGGATAAGCGCTGGAAAATTGTTGAAACCACGATGCGCCGCAATGATTTTCAACCCGATGCGCTGATAGAAAGTCTGCACACTGTGCAACAGACGTTCGGATTTCTTGATATTCCGGCCATGAAATGGGTGGCGGAATCTCTGCGTGTGCCATTATCCAAGGTGTACGGAGTGGCGACGTTTTATCACGCGTTTACGCTTAAACCGCAGGGGGAACATACCTGTGTGATTTGCATGGGAACCGCGTGTTACATTAAAGGCTCACGGAAACTACTGGATGATGTCAGCCGGCGTTATGGCATTGGCGAAGGGCAAACCACCAAAGATGGCCGGCTGTCGATGCTCGTAGCGCGGTGCATCGGAGCGTGTGGTCTGGCTCCGGTGGCGGTACTTGATGGACAGGTTATCGCAAAAGCAAGCGGCGCTGAACTTGTTGACACTATTGCGTCCACGTTGGAAAGGAAAAAGGCCGTATGAAACCCGAAGAGTTATTAGCGATGGCCGAAAAAACCAAGGCCGATCTGGATCACTTTCCGCACCATATCCACGTATGCACGGAATCCGGATGCGCCAGTTCGCAAAGCGAGACGTTGCTCACCAATATTCAAGAAGAGGTAAAGCGGCGCGGCATGCAGGATAAAGTGTGTGTGAAAGGCGTAGGTTGCATGGGCTTATGCAGCAATGGGCCACTGGTGCGCGCCGATACAGCGATGTATCAATTCGTCAAACCGGAACATGCCGGCGCGCTTGTGGAAAGCCTTTCCGCAAAACCGGTGCGGGAATTGCTGTGCGATACGGCGCAGCCGTTCTTCACCCGGCAGAAACTGGTGGTGCGCGAAAATGCCGGGCGCATTGATCCGGAAAGTCTGGCGGATTGCCTGGCCCACGGAGCCTATCAGGGGCTGCTGAAAGTACTCACCACAATGACACCGCAGCAGGTGATTGCGGAAATTTCCCAATCCGGTCTGCGCGGTCGTGGTGGTGCCGGGTTTTCGACAGGGTTAAAGTGGTCCATGGTGGCAAAGGCCGGTGGCTGTGGCAAGCATGTGATCTGCAATGGTGATGAAGGCGATCCTGGTGCGTTTATGGATCGCAGTGTGATGGAAGGGGACCCCTATCGGGTGCTGGAGGGCATGGCGATCGCGGCGTATGCCGTGGGAGCCGAGCATGGTGTTATTTATGTTCGCGCGGAATATCCCCTGGCGGTAAAGCGGCTAAATAAAGCCATCAACATGGCCCGCCGGCATGAATTACTGGGACCGAATATTTTTGGCACCAACTTCAACTTCAATGTGGAACTGCGGTTGGGAGCGGGCGCTTTTGTCTGCGGAGAAGAAACGGCGCTGATTGCCAGCGTGGAAGGAAAACGCGGGGTGCCACGGCCCCGCCCGCCCTATCCGGCCAATGCCGGCCTGTATGGCTGTCCGACTCTCATCAATAACGTGGAAACCTTTGCCAATGTGGCCCCGATCATCAATCGTGGTGCCGCCTGGTTCTCCGCCATCGGCACGGATAAGAGCAAAGGAACAAAAATTTTTGCCTTGACGGGAAAAGTCAAAAACAGCGGTCTTATTGAAGTACCCATGGGCATGCCGCTGCGGGAAATTATTTATGACATTGCCGGCGGAATTCCGGATGGCAAAGCCTTCAAAGCGGTGCAGACCGGCGGCCCCTCCGGCGGCTGTATCCCGGCGGAGCTTCTGGACATCACGGTGGATTATGAATCGCTGGTCAAGGCCGGCTCCATTATGGGTTCCGGCGGTATGATCGTTATGGACGAAACCAGCAATATGGTGGATGTGGCGCGGTTTTTCATGGAATTCTGCATGACTGAAAGCTGTGGAAAATGCGTGCCCTGTCGCGTGGGCACGTATCAAATGCATGAATTACTGGATCGCATCTGTGAAAAGCGGAGCACGCCTGAAGACCTGCAATTGCTCAAAGACCTTTGCGCCATGGTCAAGCAAACCAGCCTGTGCGGACTTGGGCAGTCGGCCCCCAACCCGGTGTTGAGCACCCTGCGTTATTTTGAACATGAATATCTGGACCTCATACAACAGGCCCAAGTCCAACGCGCCGCGCCGGAAAGTGAATTAAACCACCAACATAAGGAATTGGAGGTGCTCTCATGAACATACCAGTCCGCGTTACCGAATCTCTCGCCCTGCATATCGACGGCCGGGATGTCAGTTGTCGCGTCGGCGAAAGCATTCTGGAGGTGGCCAGGGAAAACAATATTGATATTCCCACACTGTGCCAGTTGGATGGGTTGAGCATCTGGGGTGGCTGTCGCCTGTGCATGGTGGAAATCGCCGGCTCTCCTAAACTGCACGCCGCCTGCGCGACGGTCTGTCAGGAGGGAATGGTGATCACCACCAATTCTCCGCGGCTTCTAGAATATCGTCGGATGATTGTGGAGCTGCTCTTTGCCGAGCGCAATCATGTCTGCTCCGTATGCGTCAGCAACGGGCACTGTGAATTGCAGAATATGGCTGTAAAACTTGGTATTGACCATGTGCGATTCCCTTACCGTTTTCCACATCTGGCCGTGGACAATTCGCATGACTATATGCGGCTGGATCAAAACCGATGTATTCTTTGTACCCGCTGCGTGCGGGTATGTGGCGAAATTGAAGGCGCACATACGAAAGATGTGAAAGGCCGTGGTGTTCTATCCGCGATCATTCACGATCTGGATCAACCGTGGGGGGACAGCGAAACCTGCACTGGCTGCGGCAAATGCGTCAATGTTTGCCCGACCGGCGCGCTGACGCGGCGAACCGTGGCCGTTGGTGAAATGACCAAACAATCGCAATTTCTTCCTTATCTGACTCTTATGCGGGAGAACAACCCATGACCAATGCCAATAAAAAACCAACGGTGGCCACCGTGTGGCTGGACGGCTGCTCCGGATGCCACATGAGCCTGATGGATCTGGATGAACGGTTGATCGATTTAGCCGGCTTGGTGGATGTGGTGCATTCGCCGGTGGTGGATCCGAAAGAGTTTCCACAAAGCGTGGACTTAACGCTCGTGGAGGGGGCGGTAAGCAGTGAAGAAGATCTGCACAAGGCGCGGATCATTCGCGCTCGGAGCAAAATGGTCATCGCCCTGGGTGATTGCGCTGTGACCGGAAATGTGCCGGCCATGCGCAATTGCTGGGATCGCTCCGATTTATTTGACCGGGCTTATGTTGAAAATGCACAGGAACCGCCTACGCCGGAGATGCGTAAAGCCGCGTTGCCGGTGGTGGTCGTGCCGGCTCTACGTCCGCACGCCACACCGCTACATGAGGTAATCAAGGTGGACCTGTTTCTGCCAGGATGTCCGCCGCCGGCCGACGCGATATGGTATGTGCTAACAGAGTTACTGGCGGGGCGCACGCCGGTGTCGGCCGGGGTGTCCCGGTTCGGCAAGTAAGTGTTGGAAGAACGGCATACCGCTAAGATAGAGGATTTACTTATGAGCAGGACAATTACCATTGACGGTGTAACCCGTATTGAGGGCCATGCCAAGATTACCATACAGCTCAACGCCGCCGGTAAAGTCAGCGACGCCCAGTTTCACGTTACGCAATTCCGCGGTTTTGAGAAATTCGTGGAAGGTCGGCCCATGACTGAAATGCCTGGAATCATGGCCAGAATTTGCGGCATCTGCCCCGTGAGCCACCTCATGGCCTCCGCCAAAGCCTGCGACGACATGCTCGCGGTGGATATTCCGCCCACGGCGGAAAAACTTCGCCGGATCATGAATCTGGCGCAACTGGTTCAGAGCCATGCGCTATCATTCTTTCATCTTTCCAGCCCAGACCTCCTTTTTGGTATGGATGGCGATCCCAAGCGGCGAAACATCTTCGGTCTTATTCAGGAGCACCCGGAGTTCGCCCGTGATGGCATTCTGTTGCGAAAATTCGGGCAGGAAATCATCGCCCATCTGGGTGGGAAAAAGATCCATCCCGCATGGGCGGTTCCCGGCGGCGTTAATGCGCCGTTGACCGAGGAAAAACGAGATTTGATACTCAAGGAAATTTCCGCCGCCCTGACGCGTGCCCAGCGTGCCTTGGATTACTTTCACACCGTGCAGGATCATTATCCAGCCGAGGTGGATGCTTTCGCCAACTTTCCAACCCTGTTCGCGGGCCTTTCCGGCGCGGACGGTCTGCTTGAACACTATGACGGCACCCTGCATTTTGTTGATGAGCATGCCTCGCCCGTCGCGCAGTTGACTGATAAGCGACGTTATGGTGAACTCATTGAAGAAGCCGTTGAAAATTATTCATTCTTGAAATTTCCCTATTTCAAGCCCCGCGGCTATCCTGCAGGAATTTATCGCGTCGGGCCGCTGGCACGGTTGATTGTGGCCGAGCGTTGCGGCACGGTTCGGGCGGATCAGGAACTCGGTATCTTCCGCACGCGACTGGGACGCGCGCCGCAAAGTAGTTTCCATTTCCATTGGGCCAGACTTATTGAGATTTTATATGGCATCGAAATGATTCAGCGGTTGTTGGAATATCCAGATATTCTCGATACGCATGTGCGGGCCAGAGCCAGGCCCAACCGGTTGGAAGGTGTCGGAATTTCTGAAGCACCGCGCGGCACGCTTATTCATCACTACAAGATTGATGATAATGGATTGATCCGTTGGGCCAACCTTATTATCGCCACCGGCCACAATAATTTAGCGATGAACCGCGGAGTGCGACAGGTCGCGGAAAGATTTGTGGATGGCAATAAACTGCAGGAAGGCATGTTGAATCGCGTGGAGGCGGTTATCCGTTGTTTTGATCCGTGCCTGAGCTGCTCCACGCATGCGTTGGGGCAAATGCCGCTGCACGTAGAACTGCTTGCGGCGACCGGGGAGGTCTGCGATGTGCTGCAACGAAACTGACGCTACGAAACGGCCCGTGCGCACACTGATCATTGGCTATGGAAATACCCTCCGCAGCGATGATGGAGCCGGGCCGGCGTTGATTGCCGCCCTCGAAAAGCGAATGGGTGGAAGTCAGGGCCGGGATTGGGAACTGGTCAGTTGTGTGCAACTGACGCCGGAACTGGCTTGCGCTATGGCACGTTCGCAGCAGGTTATATTTGCCGATGCCAGCGTACAGCTGCCGGCGGGGAAGGTAACGATCCGCCGGATTAAGGCCAATGGTGCGGCCCCCTTGAACTTGCACCAGTATGGACCGGACCAGCTGGTGCGATTGTGTCGGGAAATTTTTGATTTTCGTCCGGAAGCCTGGGTGGTGGCCATTGGTGTAGCAACTTTGGAAATTGGCGATATACTTAGTGCCGCTACCGCCAATGTGGTGGAACGACTGGCTGGACATTTAAGCCATCGGCTTTGCAGGTTGCAGTCGGTTGTGGAAGCGGTAACGACGGCCCACCGGGAATTAAATCGGATTTGATTGTGATAAATCCCAGAAGTTGAAAGGATATATTGAATATGGCTAACAATAAGTATATGACAGTAGATGGAAATGAGGCGGCGGCCAATGTGTCGTTCCGCATCAGCGAGACGGCGGTTATTTATCCCATTACACCGGCCAGTCCGATGGGTGAGTTTTTTGACGATTGGGCGGCCCGTGGGCAAAAAAATATCTGGGGCGGCGTGCCCCGGGTTGTGGAAATGCAAAGCGAAGGCGGTGCCATCGGTGCCGTCCACGGGGCTTTACAGGCCGGTTCCATCTGTACGACTTCAACCGCTTCCCAAGGTCTGCTGTTGATGATTCCGAATATGTACAAAATCGCCGGCGAATTGACCAGTTTTGTCATGCATGTCGCGGCCCGGGCGCTGGCCACCCATGCGTTGTCGATTTTTGGCGATCATTCGGACGTGATGGCTTGTCGGCAAACCGGTTTTGCCATGTTGGCCTCCATGAATGTACAAGAGGCCCATGATCAGGCCCTTATCGCCCAAGCGGCAAGCCTGCGCAGTCGTGTGCCTTTTGTCCATTTTTTTGACGGATTCCGCACCTCTCATGAACTCAACCGCATCAGCGTATTAAGTGATGACATTCTGCGGGAAATGATCCGGCCGGAATGGGTGGAGGCCCATCGTCGGCGCGCTTTAACCCCCGATGCCCCCGTGCTGCGCGGCACGGCCCAAAATCCGGATACCTTTTTCCAGGCGCGGGAGGCCGCCAACCGCTTTTACGACGCGGTACCGGGAATCGTTGCCGAGGAAATGACCCGGTTTGCCGCGCTGGCCGGACGGGTTTATAAGCCTTATGAATATGTTGGATCTTCGGATGCGGACCGGGTGATCGTTATCATGGGGTCCGGTGCGGAAACCACCATTGAGACCGTGCAGCACCTGGCGGCGGCAGGGCAGAAAATAGGCTGTCTGGTGGTGCGATTGTTCCGGCCCTTCGCCACAGACATGTTTATCAACGCCCTGCCCGTGACGGTGCGTAAAATCGCTGTGCTTGATCGCACCAAGGAACCCGGATCCGCGGGCGAACCGCTGTATCAGGACGTGGTAACCGCACTGGCCCAGGCATTGATGGCCAGCGCGTTGCCAACGGGAGGCATGCCCATGGTTATCGGCGGTCGTTACGGGTTGTCCAGTAAGGAATTTACACCGGCCATGGTGAAGGCGGTATTTGACGAATTAGCCAAGGATCAACCCAAACCACGTTTTACGGTGGGCATTGTGGATGATGTCACGCATCTTTCACTACCGGTTGACGGCACGTTTGATATTGAATCTGAAACGGTGGTCCGGGCAATGTTTTACGGTCTCGGGGCGGACGGTACCGTGGGCGCTAATAAAAATTCAATCAAAATCATCGGGGATCAGACCGAACTGCACGCCCAGGGCTATTTTGTCTACGACTCCAAGAAATCCGGAGCCATGACGGTATCGCATCTGCGGTTTGGAAAAGATCCGATCAAAGCCCCGTATCTGATTCGGAAAGCGAATTTTATTGCCTGTCATCAATTTGAATTTTTGGAACGGCTGGATATTCTGGATGCGGCTGCTCCGGGTGCCGTTTTTCTCATCAACGCACCGTTGACCAAAGAGCAGGTCTGGGATCATTTGCCACAGGAAATTCAGAAGGTCGTTATCGACAAGCATATTCGTCTTTTTGCCATTGACGCGGATACCGTCGCCAAAAATACCGGTATGGGGCGGCGTATCAATACCATTATGCAGACCGCGTTTTTCGCCATTTCGGGGGTACTGCCGCGTGATGCGGCGATTGCGGCCATTAAAAAGGCGATTAAAAAGAGTTATGAGAAGCGCGGCGAGGAAGTGGTTCGCCGCAACTACGAGGCGGTTGATCAAACCCTGTCTAATTTGCATGAAATACCCATTCCGTCTACCGCCACATCAACTATCCATCAAACCGGATTTGAAGTGGAAGGTATGCCTGATTTTACCAAACGTGTGCAAGCCGTCATGATGGCAGGAAAAGGTGATCTCCTGCCGGTCAGTGCTTTTCCCGTGGATGGTACTTGGCCTACCGGCACCACCAAATGGGAGAAACGCAATATCGCGTTGGAAGTTCCGCAATGGGAACCGACCATTTGCATCCAATGCAACAAGTGTGCGTTTGTGTGTCCGCACGCCGCCATCCGCCCCAAGATTTACGACGCCAAAGAGTTGGAACACGCGCCGGAGACTTTCAAGAGCGTGGCTTACAAAGCTCCCGACTTCAAGGGTTCCACTTACACGCTTCAGGTGGCGGTGGAGGATTGCACCGGTTGCGGGCTGTGCGTGCAGGTATGCCCCGCCAAGGATAAAACCAATCCCAAGCGGAAGGCCATTAATATGGTGCCGCAAATGCCGCTGCGGGCACAGGAAAGAATTAATTATGACTTCTTCCTGAAACTACCGGAACTGGACCCCGCGCGGATCAATCGGCTGGATGTCAAAACCAGTCAATTTTTGCTGCCGCTCTTTGAATATAGTGGAGCCTGCGCCGGATGCGGTGAAACGCCGTATGTCAAACTCCTGACGCAGTTATTTGGCGATCGGCTTATTATTGCCAATGCCACCGGTTGTTCGTCGATTTATGGCGGCAACCTGCCCAACACACCCTATACGACCAACCGTGCCGGCCGCGGCCCCGCCTGGAATAATTCGTTATTTGAAGACAACGCGGAATTCGGTCTGGGGATTCGTCTAGGCATTGAAGAACATACCCGCAATGCCCGACGGTTAGTCACCGAGTTGGCCGGCAGTATCGGTGATACATTGGTCACCGGCCTGCTGGAAGCGGATCAAAGCAGCGACGCCCTGATCGCGGAACAACGTAACCGGGTCACGGCGTTGCGACGGGTTTTGGCGTCCGTTAAGAAACCGGAAGCGGCCATACTGGCCGACATGGCCGATTATCTGGTGCGTAAAAGCGTCTGGATTCTGGGCGGCGATGGCTGGGCCTACGATATTGATTTTGGCGGGCTGGATCATGTGCTAAGCATGTTATTTGATGTGAATGTCCTGGTGCTGGATACGGAAGTGTATTCCAACACCGGCGGCCAGGCTTCCAAGAGCACGCCGATTGGCGCGGTGGCCCGATTTGCCGCCGCCGGTAAACCTACCCAGAAAAAAGATCTTGGCCTTATGGCGATGAGCTATCGTCATGCGTATGTGGGCAGCGTCGCCTTCGGTGCCAACGATAATCACACTGTGCGCGTGTTCAGCGAAGCCGGCAGTTATTCCGGCCCCTCCCTGATTATTGCGTACAGCCATTGTATTGCGCATGGCTATGATCTAAAGTTTGGCTTGAATCAGCAGAAATTGGCAGTGGACAGCGGGCTGTGGCCGTTGTATCGCTACGATCCGCGGTTGATTGCCCAGGGCAAACCACCCTTACAGATTGATAGCCCGACTCCGCGTGCCAATGTACGCGATTACCTGCGCAATGAAACACGATTTTCCATGATTGAAAAAATTGATCCGGAAAGATTCCGGGTTCTTTCCGACGCGGCGGTCCGCAATACTGCGGAACGTCTGGCACTGTATACAGAATTGGCTAGCATCGCTTTTCCAGAGGTGAAATCGCCCGTGGCAACGGGTTCGGTCATCTCGGCGGTTAAAGGAGAATAATTATATGGATATGTCTACAAACTACATGGGATTCGATCTGCCCCATCCCCTGATACCGGGAGCGTCACCGATGGCCGGTGATCTCGATACCGTCCGGCGTCTGGAAGATGCCGGTGCGCCGATGATCATCATGCACTCCATTTTTGAAGAGCAACTCGTCAAGGAGGAGTCCTATGTCGATTGGGCCTTAATGCAGGGACAGGATAGTTCCAGCGAAGCGTCCAGCTATCTGGTGACACCTTACGAATTCCGCTTGGGACCGGACGCTTATCTGAAACAATTGCAAAAGATAAAAGCGGCGGTAAAGGTGCCGGTTATCGCGTCACTTAACGGACACACGCCGGGGGGCTGGATATCCTATGCCAAACTTCTGGCGCAGGCTGGAGCCGATGGCATTGAGCTTAACCTCTATGATCTGGTGTTGGCCCCCAACCGTGACTCCAGCGATATTGAGAAAGAGTCACTGGCGGTGATCCAAGCGGTGCGTAAGGCCGTAGCATTGCCTTTGGCCGTGAAGCTTTCTCCGTTTTACACAGCGCCCGTCCATTTTGTCGCGCAGGCCGTCAAAGCCGGCGCCGGAAGCGCAGTTCTTTTCAACCGTTTTTACCAAGCCGATATTGACATTGAAAATCTCACGGTGAAACGCGAACTCAAACTTTCCACATCCGATGAGTTATTGCCGCGGCTGCGCTGGACGGCGGCGATCAGCGGACAGGTGGACTGTCGGCTGGCCATTACCGGCGGGGTCCAGAATGCGGACGATGTCGTTAAATGTGTGATGGTTGGAGCCGACGCGGTGCAGATTGTTTCCGCCCTTTTAGAACACGGCCCGAACCATCTGGCCGTGCTGCGTGAGGGGCTGACACAATGGATGCAGGCCCATGAGTATGTTTCGGTAAAACAGATGAAGGGCAGCATGAGTCTTGCTCGATCACCGGAGCCAGAATTATTTGAACGCGGTAACTACATTCGGATTCTTCAGGGGTGGAATAAATCAGCATCAGGGACGGATGCACACTGGAGTTGATTCATGCACGAAGTGTCAATTGCCGAGTCGCTCATTGCGTTGATCCGGCGCTATGTACCAGCGCACCAGCGGTTACTCCGGGCTACGGTGCGCATCGGTCCGATGCATGGCTTGGAACCGGAAGCCATGCAGCTGGCCTGGACCATCGCGACTTCAGAAATCGGATGGTCCGGGGCCAATTTGAACATTGAATTGCCGCCATGGCGGTTGCGTTGTACGGCCTGCGGGCGCTGCTGGGAGCCGGCCAAGGTGGATGAAGCCTGCGTATGCGGCTGCACAAATGTTGAGATTATGGGCGGCGATGAATTTCAACTCGATTCCATTGAAGTGGATACTCCGACAGCGCCAAGCCGCAATAAAAGCGCAACTGCCAACCTCGCCCGATTACACGGTGTTGAAAATGGAGCCTGCCATGAGCACCAAAGTTCCAATTATTGAAAATGTTCTGAAAATCAATGATGAAATGGCGCTGCAGAATCATCAGTTGTTTGAAAGCGCCGGTGTTTTTGTCATGGATCTCATCGGCGCGCCCGGTGCGGGAAAAACGGCGCTGCTGGAATTGACTCTGCGGCGGTTGAAGAACATTGTTAACATCGGCGTCATTGTGGGTGATCCCGCGACCTGCCGTGATGGTGATCGCCTGGCCAAACACTCCGAGCATATTGTTCAAGTCAACACCGGCAGCGGATGCCATCTGGATGCCAATCAGGTGCGACATGCCTTGGAAAAGCTTGACCTCAAAGGCCTGGATATTCTGATTATTGAAAATGTCGGCAATTTGATCTGCCCGGTTTCATTTAATCTCGGCCAACATTGTAAAATCGGCATGTTCAGCGTCAGCGAAGGCGATGATAAGGCCGCGAAACATCCGAATCTGGTTAATTCCGCGGATCTTCTGATTCTTAATAAAATAGATCTTTTGCCGCACATACCTTTCGATATCGAGCGTTTCCGGCTGGATGTCCGCCACCTCAACCGCACCGCTCCGTTGCTGGAGGTATCCGCCGCCAAAGATCAGGCTACACCCTGGATCAACTGGCTGACATCCAAGGTCCCGCATCACAGTGATACTTAATCGGCGGCGGTAAATAAGTCTCCACTGCGCCTATGGGACATTTCAGGTCAATCGCAATTTTTCCATGACTCGAACCGACTGCCATCACGGTAACGCATTACGGTCCGTGAGGTTAGATTAATAAGAAGTTTACACTATCATTGTAAGGTATGAAGATTGCTGAATCATTGACCGATCGCTTAATGTCGCAGATTAAAGCGGTCGCCTCCGGCCACAGCGGTAGCAGCATCACGATCGCCACCGCGCCCGCCCGGGTGGATGTATTGGGAGGACTTTCTTTGGAAGCCGGTGGGGTAGTAGCCCAAATGGCATTGCCCAACCGCGCCGGCGTCGCCTTACAATGGCGGAACGACGGTAAAATAATCTTTATGGGCCGACAGCATCGACAACGGCGCCAACCGGTCATTCTGCCAAGCGCTGCGATTTTTTCCATCCCAAAAGCCTCGCATGCCGAAGCGCAGCAGGAAATTGCGGAATTACATGCCGCATGGATCGCTCCCTTGTTACAAGTGTTTAGAACGTTGACTAGGTGGGGCCTTACGGCGTCATCATTCCAGGATGCAAGTAGCTTCCGCGGAGCAACAGTAGTGGTGGAATCTGATATTCGACCGCTATCCGGGCAGGCCGGGGCCACTGCGCTAACTGCGGCACTTTTACAAGCCATTACCAGTAATCGCGGCATCGCACTGACTGCGATTCAGAAAGCCCGGATTATCAGTGAAGCCCAACGCACGACCACCGGCAGTCATGGACACGTCGTTGATGCCCTGACGGTGTTATCAGCCGAGGATGGGCCACCGGCACATCTTCTGCGCTATAGCGCGCAGCCTCATTCGCTGCTGGGTCAGATACCGCTTTCCCCGGATATTCGGATCATCGCCCTGGATACCGGCAAGAATTGCGGCAACGACCGCAATATCTTTGAAGAATTTCACCTCACCGGGGCCATGGGGGCAAAAATTATCGAAACAATTTATCGTGATCTAGGCCAGCAACATAATCCCATTCACGGCTATCTCGGCAATGTCTCTCCGGAGTTATATCGGCGATATTTTCGCGCCATGCTGCCACGGCGTATACGCGGGGCTGATTTTCTGCGAACTTATGGTCCCCTGCAAAACTCGGTTGGAGAAATTATTCCGGAAAACATGTATGCCATTCGCACCACTCTGGATCATCTGATCAGTGAATATGAACATGCGGAACATTTTCTCCAGGCAATGGAAGAATTATCCGAATCGCGAGCCGAAACGCCGATCCCCGCCCAGCGGCGATTAATCATGCAACGCGCCGGGCGACTGATGCTGGCATCGCATCACAGCTACCGGCTACGCCTGCAATTATCCTGTCCACAGGCGGATTGGCTGGTGGACCAATTAACCGCGCCCGAAACCAAAGCCGGCGCCTATGGCGCGCGGATTACCGATTGCGGCGCCGGTGGTACCGTCGCCGTGTTAATGGACACATCGCCCCAGGCCACCGAGGCTTTGCTGTCCGTTATCAGCCGATATAAACAGGAAATGGGATTGGAGGTGGATGCGCGGCAGGCGGGAGTAGCCGGCAGCGCCGGAGCCTTGATATGACCAATAAAGACGCTGACGTGGCATACGCAAGCCGTGCGCGGCATGCCGGGCGATGTTTCGCGTCCCGTTTCACCGGAATTGAGGAGATCGTGAATCAATGCGGGCTTGAGGCACTATACAGCTGGCAACGCCCGCGACTTCAAACCTTTTTCATGATGATTAGATAATTAAACCCACGCAGAAAAAAATTTCCTTCCACCGCGGCATTATGCCAGTGGCCACGTTTGAGTTTCTGGTTGTGCCGCACCACCGCAATGATATCGATGGGGGTAAACTGTCGCCGGAGCAGAGCAAACAGGTCAAAACCAATCGGTATGAACGGTTTGCCTTTTTTGAATGAATCACTGACATAAAGCGCCAAATATCGCCGTGGCTTCATGACGCGATGACATTGCGCCAATACTTCCCGCATGGAAAGGTAATAGGCATTAAGCGCACCGTTCGTTGACGGTTCACCCGCATCCAGTTTGCCGATACACCTGGGATCATCGGAATAATCAACGTGCGTGCTGTACGGTGGATCAATAAACACAAAATCGATGCTCTGATCAGGTAACGGGAGCTTACGGGCATCGGCAGGTTTAATATCCGCCCGGCGCGGCACAAGATCAAAGCCAATTCCCACCCGGCCCAACTCCCCGGCAACATCCAATGTGGTGCCGCTGCCGCACATGGGATCAAGAATTTTATCTCCAACGCGGGTGTAGCGTTGTAAAAGATTCCATATCACCCAAGCCGGTGTGGCCCCCACATAGTCTTTGTCGCCATGCGTACCGCGTCCATAATCCTGTGACGGATATTCCCAAAGCGTCGTACTTTGAATGTGCAGTGGCGGCTTATTCAGGTGCTTTTGCATATCACAATTGCGACGAACCATCGCGGCTCCGCACAATTAACTCCGGAGCCGACAGGCGGCAACAACCCACGGCTGTTTGGCACGCAGGCGGGCTGTTGGCAATCCACGAGTACTATGCGAGCGCCTCAATGAATGCCTGCATTGGTCAGCGGGCATCCCCAGAGCGCAAGCGCAACTCCAGCCGGGCGATATTACCCAGAGAAATCAGATGGGCGTGAATCAAGCCCAGGAAACCCTGCCGATATAATTCAATAATTTGCGTATCGTTTAAAGCATTGAGTTTCGCTTCATCAATGGCAAAAAAGCCCCGCAGCGCCAGCGGCTGCCTGGCCGTGTCGCGTGCATGTATTTCACGACCAACCAGCAAATTCAAATCGTGAAGCTTTTTGACAAAAGCCTGGGTCTGTCGGATGTTGGCCTGATATTGGCCGAGAAAATCCAGAACGTTTTTCAGAAACGGCGTTTCCACCCCCTGATCATCGAATAGAGCTTCACCAGGTTCAGTGGTTTCGGGAACTGGAGAACCATTGGTCGCAGCACCGGCAGCGCGGGGATCCGTCCACCCGCTAAACGCGGTATCCACACACACGCTGAGATCCTGTCCGTTGTTACGCTCCGCTAAAACAAAGGGATAGCGCCGGATAAATGCCGGTATATACACGCCAGTCCATTTTCCGTCGGCATCAACGAAAAGATTTTCCTCATTTCGTAGTCCTAGCACCACCACCGGCATAAGCCGCTCCGGAGCGGGTCCGGCAAATACAATAGGGTATTCCGTGGCCGCCCGGACAAATTCCAACGCCGCCACCGGCACCGAATTGGTGCCTTTGGTGAACCCAAAATTAGCATTCCGCATGTTCACACGCGCATGGCGATGCGCCACGCGATCAAGCAGCACCGGCTTCTGATAAAATAAAACCGTACTCGCACCATTCGTCATAAAATTCTCACAAAAAATCCAACTCTTAACCCTGGCCAAGCCACACGAGTAACTGTATATATACTATAAGGCCCGGATTATACAACCGCAATAGGTACTGTGTTCACATAAGTAATAAATATTTACTGCACCAACGGACATCCGAAAGCCAAGGCCGACGATAGAAACTGCAAATACAGCGTCCTTGAACACCGTACCACCGCGCGACCGCATCAGGGATCATAACTGTGAATATCATCGGCGGTGTTAGGCAAACCATCTTCACCGAAGCTGACAAAGCATGGCGCGTGCGGATTATAAAACACTGTAGGCAGAAATTGTATCGGATTACCCCAAGCATCATCGACTTGTGTAATCATCAACATGCTGCCATTATTGGGCATGGTCACCATTGAACTTTTTACCATGGAAGACGGAAGTTGTGTGAGAATATTGGAGCGCATCCGCCATACGCCGTTGGCGTCCTGATAGGCGTGCAACCGCTGATATTCCAAGAGGAAGTCATACATGGAATCCGGCACGACACCGGCGGTTTTATGCACCACCGATTCCTCCGCCCCCATTAACGATGTAAGCTCACTACGTGTGAGTTCACGCCGTGATGTATTGACCACCTGCCGCCCCACCGCCAGCGCAATACCCACCAATATGGCAATCACGGCAAGAACCGCAAGCATCTCCATAATGGTAAATGCCGCACGATAGCCAAGATGCTGTCTCACTCTCTATCTCCCTCACTAATCAGGGCCTTCTAACTTCGCCGAACCCGCCGTTCGTTCTAAATACACTCTAATTATTATCCGGGTACCAGCATAAAATCAACAACAAAATCAGAATATTTTTTAATTTTGCAGTCCCATAAATAAACTTCCGATAAAACAGCCTTTGGTGTTCAGTGAACCCTCAAACGCGGCCGAATGACTCCACCACAGCGGCGATAAATCCGCGCCATTTGTTCGGCTACCCTTTCCCAACTGAATTGTTTATGCACACGTTCATAACCATGCCGCCCCATTTCTGTTGCCATATTCCGATCCGCATTTAGCTTGCTGATCGCTGTGGACAACGCTACAGGATTACTCTCCGGTATCACCACTCCTGCTTCCCCCACCACATCCGCAATGGCACCGGAATTACTGCCTATCACCGGAACCGCGCACGCATGTGCTTCAATAATCACGCGACCAAATTGTTCTTTCCAAGTCTTAGTTGTGCGGGATGGCAACGCAAAAACATTCATGGAATTCATCAGCATCGGAAGCTTTTGCAATGGCACGCCGGGGATAATACGAACGCGATCCGTCATTCCTAACTGCTTGACTTGTAATTCTAACGCCGCCTTGAATGGCCCGTCCCCCACAAAAAGCAACTTCACCTCACGCGGGCACTGCGCCACAGCCGCCACCAAGTCCCCAAGGCCCTTCTCCTCCACCAACCGCCCGGCATAGCCAACCAGAAAATCGCCGGCCCCGCACCAATCCGCCAAACCCGTCTCCCGCCGAGAGTTCGCACGATCCATCGGCACAAAGAGTTTGGCATCCACCGCGTTGGGCACCACTTCGCCCGGCCCGCGATAACCCTTGCCATGCGTAATCGACAACGCCTCCCGGCTGCGACCAATGACAAAATCCGCGTGCTTAAGCGTATAGCGGCGAAATTGCTCAAACGGCGGCGGCAGGATGCGATTAATATTCTGCTCCGTCTCAGAAATTATTTTAGCCCCCGGCAACATGCGGTTCCGCAGCCATACCGCTTGCGCACTGACCAAGCCCCACGGCTCTTCCCAAAGGTCGATAATATCCGGCCTGAACTCACGGAGAATTTTTGGCAACTCAGGATAATAATGCACATAACATTGCGCAGGACCAAACGATGGCCAGCGCACCTTACCAACCTGATAATGCGCAGCGGCGTGATCCACAAACTTCACCGGTCGCCACTGGCCATAATGCTTCCACCGGTTCGGAATCAGCACGCGCAAATCAATATCCGGCATCGCATGCAGTAGTTCAGCCTTGGGCTGCCCCTCCGCCGGAGATTGACAGGTATGTGAAATCAGTAATATTTTCATAAATTAGAGATCACCGATCAGTAGCGTGGACCATGTAGGGTAAGTGCCAAGCAAAGCAACGTTTAGCTAACCGCCTCTATCCGATCTTGATATACGTTGATGAGCTTATGGGCCGGCAGAAGCCGCTCAATTTGGGGCCAGGATTTGGCAGCAAGGGCATGAAACTCGGTTCGTCGCAGGTTGCCGATGCGGAAGCGCACCACCCACGGGGGCGGATTCGATAGCATGATACGGCTGGAAAAATCGGAATCCTTGGTGATAATCACGTAGCGGTTTATTCTTGCGAAGTTCCAAATAGATGAGTCGGAAGGACTGGGGCCTAGCGACGTAGAATGGATCAGAGGCAGGCTGGGTACAAACCGGACGCGTGACGGCATGTTTTCGTCCAATAGGAACCCGTTCACGCCACTTCCTCAAAAGTGAAGTGGTGTTTCATTAAATCGGAAGAAAATTGCAGGCATTGGAGAATGTCTTCCCGGGTCAATGTGGGGTATTCTTCGAGCACATCCTCAATGGAATCACCGGCAGCAAGAAATTCAAGCACAGTTTGGGCCGGAATCCGCGTACCCTTAATAATCGGGGTTCCGTTGCATATATCAGGATCGACAATGATTCGTTCCATACTTCCTATTGTACCCGCTTACTTCGTCAATGACCAACGCCCTATACCCACGCCCCTATACCCGGAAACTTTTACCATTTCTAGACAAGCCACACCGTTCTGCTGACGCAACGAAATCTCGGCGCACCGGAAGGTTACAACCGGCAGGGTACCGACGGAACGATTCAGAATTTCTGGTTGTCCCCAGAAGCCATTTTCGACGTTACCGCTACCTAATTTCCCGTGCGAACCGTTTCACCGCTGCCCACCATTACGTCAACGATATCATCCACTCGTGATCGCCAGGAATGTTTTTCGGCTTCCGTGCGACGCTGTTCGCTTTTCTCCGTGCCCTCCGCCAGCGCCGCCCGGCACTGTGCCAGAAATTCTTCCGCCGTCCGCGCGGTACGTACCAATTCCGGGTAATCGCGGAAGCCCGCCACATCGGTCGATACAATCGGCTTGCCCGCCGCCAGGTATTCCCACAGCTTTATCGGATTAAGACTCTCCACAAATGCCGTCATGCAATGCGGCACAATGCACACATCAAACGCCCGCATATACTGCGGCAAATCGCGATATGCCATCGGCCCGGCAAATATCACCCGGCCAGTGGCCTCCAGCCGCTGCCGCTGATCCGCCGGCAGCATTACCGGCCCAATAAGCACAATCGTGCCCGGCATATTTTGCGCTTGCATCGCCACGGTCATCGCTTCCACCAGCTTCACATCCACACGATCCGCATGAATGCTGCCCGTATAGCCGAAAACGGGCCGGCGCCAGTTCCGGCACGCTTCCGGCAAGGGACCATGGTCATCAAGTACACAACGATAATGTGCCGCATCCACGCCATTGGGAATCAGGTGAATATTCCTTGCTAACGCTTTACGCGATTCATAAAGGGACTTGGAACATACAATAACCGCATCCGCGCGACGACACAGTTCCGCATCTTCCGCAATGGTCCGTTCCAGCAACGCCTTGCGATCTGTGAAATGCGTAAATTGCGTCCAGTCATCGGTGATGTCATAAATCACCCGCGACTCGCCCATGCGGCCCACCATGTGAACCGCATCCTGCGGATTGAGCCACAGCACGACGCTGCGCTCAATGACCAATGAACACTGATCACTGATCAATACTTTCGGAGGCGCGGAGCTGGATAAGAAGTCAGAAGGCAGAAGACAGGAGGCAGAAGGTTTCGGATGCGCTGCGCTTTCATTTTGCCCGGCAGGGTAAAACCGCCGGTTCGCGTCATCTTCTGGCTTCTGGCTTCCGGATTCCAGATTCTTCGCCGCGTCTTCTAACTCCTCACTTCTAACTTCTAACTCCTTCGTCGTATTGCTCATTGATCTTTGCTCATTGAGGCGAAGCGCCGCTCGCCGTATATGCGCCCGCGCCATGAAGTCATTGATCCATCGGCCCGCCGCCAACGTGCTTGGTAGCAACTTCAGCGGTCGCGTGACTGTGATGTTGGGAAACCCTTCCGGATGCCAATTATTCGGCCCGCGCAGCGAACCAAGCCGCCGCGTGCGAATGGCGTTGGAAACATCCCGCGGCGGACACACAAACAATATCTGCATATCCGGATACCGCCGCGCCAACTCCGCGCAGACAAACTGGTTACGCCGCCAGATGTCATCCCAACTTTCCAGAGAAACGAAAATAAGCTTTTTCATTATGAATTGAATCCCGCTTAAACAGGAGACGCGAGCCACGTTAGAACCTGCAACCTGGAACTTAGAACCTAGAACCTAGAACCTAGAACCTGGAACCTGGAACCTGGAACTTAGAACTTAGAACTTAGAACTTAGAACCTAGAATTATTCGGAGGCGCTTCGTTTTCATTTAGCGCAGCATCCTTATTACATTTTGAATGCTAGATTCTAGATTCTGAATTCTTCCCCCGCGGCATCGCCGCCGACGCGAGAATCGCGGAGCGATAACCATTAAGCAGCCGGGCGACTTCCTCGCTGGATTCCCACAGCGCCTGTTTTTTCAGATAGCCCAAGTCGTTGGCCAATACGAGGTAGTACCGACATTCATCCAGCGAACCCTCGGAAATATTCAGATAGCGAGCCTTATCCGCCTCGGATCGTTTGCGAAACCCCTCTGCAATATTGGCCGACACGGAAACCGCCGCACGGCGAAACTGCGAGGTCAGGCCAAAGAGTTCATCCTTTGGGAACACTCGGGTCGTGGCGTACACCTGCAAAGTAAACGCATGCGCCTTCTGCCACACTACCAAATCCTCAAATGTTTTTGCCGGATTCCGAATCATTCCATCTCCTAATTTATAGGTTCTAGGTTCTAGGTTCTGAATACTAGGTTCTTACGGCGGAGCCGCGGCTTCGCCGCGTGATCAGCCACGCGCGCAGCCGCATCTTCGCCGCCAGCTTCGCGCGACGCCTTGGCATCACCAGCCACATCATCCCCCACAGCGGCATTCGCAACATGCCGCCCACCGTCACCGCCGCCCGCGCGCTGTACATGCCCAGCACACCGTGATGCTTGCGATAATAGTAATCTCCGCTTTCAAAAAAATAATTGTTTATCTTCGGCTTATCATCCGCGCCGCTGGCCCCACCCAGGTGCGTCACCTGCGCCGCAGGCGTAAACGCGATTTTCCACCCGCCGGCACGAATCCGCCTCTGCCAATCCGTCTCCTCAGCATACATGAAAAATCCCGGATCAAAGCCCCCCACCGTTTCATACACACTGCGTCGCACCATCATGCACGCTCCGATCACCCATTCCGGATGAAACGGCTGGTCATGCCCCCACCGGCGGTAATCCCCAAGAACACTCCTCGCCGGTGCCACCGCGGAAATCCATAACGCCTCCAGCCACGCCACCAGCGGTGAAGGAAAGCGATAACATGATCGCTGCAACGATCCATCCGCATTCAGCAGTCGCGGCCCTACCATCCCAATATCCGGCTTGTCATGCAACGCCTTGAGCATCGCCGGCACCGCACCGGGCGTTACAAACGCATCGCTGTTCAACAGCAGAAAATTATCCCCCTTCGCCTGCTTCATGGCCACATTATTCGCCGCCCCAAATCCCGCATTCTCCGTATTGCGTATCAGGATCACCTGCGGAAACTCATTGGCAATCGCATCCGCACTGCCATCGGCCGACGCGTTATCCACCACGATAACCTCCGCCGCCACGCCATCAAGATTCGCAAACACCGCCCGCAGGCACTTAAGCGTCGTGTCGCGGGTATTAAAGGAAATGATGATGATGGAAAGCATTTTTTTCCTTGGAGAAACGTTAGAAAACAGATCCCGCCATTGTCATTCGTCAATCTGTGCGCAGCGGTGCAACCTGTGGATCAGTATTTCAAACGTGTGATATCGTTAAATTTACCGAGATCGTTGTCAAATGACGCGACGCCGGTATTTGTACTATGAGCCGTCGCCGCCAGATATGCATCGCCAAAGTCCACGTTCGCCACTTGCACACGCCTCAGGGCGTCGTTGACCCGTTGCGGTTCGTGCAAGCGAAAGGCGGGAGTATTGAGCACATCAGCCAGCGTGTTGGCGGCACTGCGGCGGTCGATATGATAAACCGATTTCAACGTATAAAAGATTTCGGCAACCGTCACGGCGGAGACGTCCAGCACTATTTCGCCCGCGTTAGCCCGCGCAATTAAGGCCCGGGCCTTCCGCGAATATTCTTTGTGGTCGTCACGCAGGAAACGCAGTAGAATACTGGCGTCCATTTGGTAAACGGCCGGCATCAGCGAATCTCTTTCGCAGCCCTGTCGGCGATGGCTCGCCGGGCCTTGGCCTTTTCATGTCGGTCATAGGGGACCCGGCTTTTCAGCGCGCCATAATAAGACATCACATCCGGGAGCGGGCGAAGTGTCACGTCACCATCTGCGGACAGGCGCATGCGAATTTTTCGGGCTGTGCCCAGCCGGAGAGATTTTCTTATGGCCACGGGCAGAGTTATCTGGCCACGCGTGGTAACCGTTATGTCGCGCATGATTTCTTGTTTCATAGGATTTATCTTACATTCGTGCTCTGTAAGATACAAGTTGGAATGGAACGACTGAAATCAAGGATTGGTGGACGCGTTGTCCACCGAAGCGTCGTGTCGCGGGTATTAAAAGAAATGATGATGATGGAAAGCATTTGCAGTCCTTGGAAAGAAGTTAGGAGTTAGGAGTTAGGAGTTAGAATGAGGGAGCGCTGCGCTTTCATTTTGCTTGGCGTTGCCAAGCCTCGAAATTCCGGGAACCGGAATTTCCACGTAAGAACAATTCGCAGCGCAGCGCTTCATGCCCTTCTAACTTCTAATATTACTATGTTAAGTATTGACAAGCAAAGTTTTGACGTCATAATGATGCCATGGAATGAAATCAAAAGCATTGGAAGCGTAGCGTCGAGGAATTTCCGGAGTTTCTCGAACCCTTGGTTTCGGGCATGGGCCGCAGTGAACGTCGTGAGGGCGCTACGCTGTATGTGCAGGGCCTGCTGATTCCCGGGGAGCGTAAGTCCATTGAGCCGATGGCGGAGCGGCTGGGGACGGACAGCCAGAAACTTCAGCAGTTCATTTCGGACAGCCCGTGGGACGATCAGGCAGTCTGGCGCACCATCCGGAAGGAGGTCGTGCCGGTGCTGGAGCCACTGGTGGCGTGGATCGTTGACGAGACCGGTTGGCTCAAGCAGGGTAAGCATTCGGTCGGTGTAACGCATCAATACTGCGGAGCCGTGGGGAAGCAGGCTAATTGCCAAGTCAGTGTGGGCGTGGCGGTAACCGACGGCGTGATAGCCGCCCCCGTGGCCGGGCAGTTGTATCTGCCCAAGACTTGGACGGATGATCCCGCGCGGTGTGCGGCGGCGGCCGTGCCGCCGGGGATAAGGTTCCAGACCAAACCGGAGATCGCCTTAGCCTTGATCGGTCAGGTCTTGAACGATGGCGTAACCCCGGCACCGGTACTGGGGGATGAAGCTTATGGAATTTCAGCGGAATTCCGGCGGGGCTTGCGGGAATATGGCTGCGAGTATTTTCTTAATGCCGGCAGTGACGTGTCGGCTTGGGCCGAACCGGTGCAAACCCGAAAGGCCAAGAAATACTGGGGGCCGGCCAAGGATCAGCCTCCGAGCCGCTCATTATCCGTTTTGAGTCGAACCATTACGGACCAGCAATGGCACCCCGTCGCCTGGCGCACCGCAGACGGCGGTAAGCGTACCACCCGGATCGGATGGCTGCCCGTCTACGTGTTAGGCGATCTTAATGAGCAGACCGGCGACTGGCCGCAGACGTGGCTGGTGGTGGACTGGCCCACCGGCCACGAGAATCCATATCACCTTTACTTCTTAACATTACCCACATCTTTTGAGGTAAGATGGTCGATAGGAAGTATTGTTTTACAAGGATGGATAAACAATGTCGATGGATCGGCACAGTTGGGCGGAAGGGCATTTCGGACGGGCGGAGTTGGGGGATAAACGTCGAACGCGGCGTCTGGTTGAAATGGTCAAGCAACTTGCGGCGGTACCCGGTGGCACCATAACCGGCGTGTTCCCGAATTGGTCGCAAATTAAAGCGGCGTACCGATTGCTGGATAATGAGGCGGTGACGCATGCGTCGGTCTGTGCAGAAAGCTTTGAACAGGTGCGACGGGCCTGCCGTTCACCCGGCGTGTATCTGTTGATCGAGGACACGACGGCGGCGAGTTTTCCGGGACGTGAAGCTACGGTG